>WQZW01000009.1 GCA_009780545.1 Treponema sp. | reverse complement strand
GACCTGCGTGCGTGTCGCGGCATTCGCGATACTGGCGTTCTCGGTTCTGACAGGATGCCCGAATCCGGCCCAAGGCGACTACGAAGGCAGGGAAGCCGGAACCGGAACCCTCCTGCTCACCATGGGCGGCGGACATTCCCGTACCATCATGCCGGTATGGCCGGAAGGGACGGAGGTAACGTACAAACTTGCGTTTGCGTACCCGGACGATCCCTCGAGGGATTTTTCCCGGGACTGGGACGGAAAAGCCTCCCTCAAACTTGAGCTTAAGATCGGGAAGTGGGAGCTGGACGTTACCGGTTTCGTCAGGTCGGGCGGTTCGGAGGCCGAGTTTGGCACGGCGAGCGAGACGTTCACCGTAAGCGAAGGGAATATGTCCACCTTGGCCCTCAGCCTCCGGCCCTTTCACGATCAGGGGCGGGGGACCTTCGTTTGGGACGGGCTGGAATTTTCGTCCGTGGTCGCCGAGGCCGTTATGACGGTCAAACCCGAGAACGGTACGGAGATCGCCTCGCTGCAACTGAAAGGCGACAACCCGGCAACCGAAACCGAGCTTGATCTGGATGCGGGAATATACTGGGTGAACTTCGAGCTGAAGGGCGGAAAGAAAACCGAACGCGCGAACATAGGGATGAACCTCCATATCTACGGAGGACTGACAAGCAGGCTGACGGAAACCTTCGCCGACTTTACTTTCCCCACGGAGCTGATCGACATCATTTTGTCCGCCTGGAACGGTTCCGAATGGAACTTCGCAGGGCACGGCATTGAGGCCGTGCACTTCGGCTTTTTGAAGGATGTCGAAGGCATCGACGAGAATACTTCCAAAGATAAATTTGCCGAGATCAACGGTTGGTTCAACACGCTGGGAAGGGCCGGGGACAAGGCCGCTCTTAAAGAGCTTATCGATGCGGCCCTTCTGGGCATTGCAGGCGAGAACGACGGGTTCATCGGTGATGATCAAACTCAGGTGGAAGGGAAGATCGAAGCCTTCACCATGCCCAACGCGACCGGTATCGCCGGGTTCGAGTGGGACGCTTCAGGCGAATTCGTGACGGCAACGGTGGGTTCCTACCCGGTGAAGATCGGGTTTGGCCGGGCGGTACTGCCGCTGTTTGTCGCCGAGATAACGATTGACGGGGATGTTTGGGAGGGGGAAACGCTCACCGCAAACAGCACGCCGGCCGACCTTGCCAACCTCGCTTACCGGTGGCAAAGGGGCGATTCCAAGGGCGGCGACTATGCCGACATTGCGGGCGCGACCGGGAAAACCTACCTGCTTACGGCCGACGATGCCGGCAAATACATACGGGTGGAAGTGGAACGCAACGGCTATATCGGGCAGGTAACAGGCGGGCCGGTGGGGCCGGTGGCATCGGGCTACGACATCAGGATCGAGGACGGCAGGACGGGCCATTCCGCAACGCCCTCACGCGCGCCGGAGAGCACCGAGGTAAAAATCTTTGCCGGAGCGGAGGACAAATTCCGCTTTGACGGCTGGACCTCGACTCCCGGCGTGGTCTTTGCCGATCCGAAGGCCGCCACGACTATCTTCACCATGCCCGCAAGCGACGTTACCGTGACGGCGAGCTGGACGGAACTTTATGCCGTTACCTTCAAGCCTGAAAATGGCGGGAAGGACGATGTCAGGTATGTCGAGCCGGGCGAAACGCTGGGCGGGAATGTCCCCGCCGACCCGACATGGGCCGGCTCCAACTTCAAGGGCTGGTACACGGAAGCCAATGGCGGGGGTACGAAAATAACCGATCCCGGCACGCAGATTTTTACCGAAGATACCACGCTTTTTGCGCACTGGGCCGAGGCTCTTACCCTCTACTTCCATCTGGGGGACAGCAAGGACACCATACTGATAAAGCTGGTGGACAAAGGCGAAACGCTGGCCGATAAGCCCCGCAACCCGCAGAACGAGGACAAAAGCCTGGTGTTCTACGGCTGGACTCTCGAACTCCCGGAACCGGGCGATGAGGCAAGCTACGTCAACCTGGATACCGAAGTCTTTGACCGGGACACCGACCTGTACGCCCACTGGAAAGGTGCCCCCGGACTTGGGGAGGTAGGACCGGGAGGAGGAACGGTTATCTGGTATGAGCCTGATGGTTTCGAGGTTATGATGACGGATGGGACTTCCGAGACCTTCCATTACATCGAAGCGGCTGCGAAATCTGTAGGAGAGTATCCTTGGCAGGAAAACTTGGGCGGATCCTTTGTAGATGTTGCAGGTACGGTGAAAGGTACTACGGACGGGAATGATCCGGACGTAGTATTGAATAATGATGGTACACTGCGCCAGATAAACCGTATCCGCGGTCATTATAATACGGAACTTATTCTCAAGGCTTTCGAGAGTTCTGGGCATATGGACAAGCTGCAAAAGAGTGCTGCCGTAGTTGCTAAGAACTATACCGCGGAAGGTTTTGAGCATATGGGGTTAGGCTGGTTTCTCCCTGCGTATTCCGATCTCAAGGCACTTGCTGCTAGCGGTGTCGAGTTTACCTCCAACTTGTACTGGAGTTCCTTCCAGTACAATGCTTCTAGTGGCTATACGGTAAACTTGGAAAATTCCAACCTGGGTGGGGATAGGTACAAAACTAACACGTTCCATGTACGCCCCGTTCGGGTTTACTGATCCAACCGAACCTTGGTAGCTCAACCTGCCAAGGTTCGGTCGGCCTTCGGGGTTGATCGCCCCCCAAACGGCCCTTTCCGCACGGGTGGAAGGGCCGTTCTTTTCCACAACCCGGGTTGACATGGAGGGCTTTTTCGGGGCAGGATAACCGAGAACCCGACCGTTTTCCGGCCCGGAATCGTTGCCAAGGAGATACGATGAAACGAACCGTACTGCCGTTCCTGTGGTTGTTGCCCTTTACGATGCTCGCCGTCTTTGCCTGCGGCAAACCGGAACCGGCCTCGCCCTTGGTGGGCAAATGGCGAACCGACCTCGTGGGACTGGAGTTCCGCTCCGACGGTACCGGCCGGGAAACTTACGGCGAGGAGGAGTTTCCCTTCAAGTGGACGGACAAGGACGGCGTATTGGGGTTCGAGTTTACCGGGGATGCCTCCGGTTCGCCGATCAACTCCTTGTTGACCATGATCCTGCATGGCGAGGCAATCACCGGCTTTGCCTTTTCCGTAGTGGAGGACGGGCAGGTACTGCTGCTATCCGACTCCCACGACCACGGCCATTTCGAAATCCGCTTTGAAAGGGAATAGTTGCCGACGGTAACCGCCGAAAAAATAAGCCCAGCATCGCCTCTCGAGGGAGGCGATGCCGGGCTTTTTCTCGTCCGCTAAGCTGAAAGGCCGGCAACCGAACCCGGTTACCGGCCTTTCGGGTCAGACCCCGTGGGCCATCATCGCGCGGGCGACTTTTTCGAAGCCGGCGATGTTGGCACCGTTGACCAGGTTTCCGGGAGTGCCGTACTGTGCGGCGGCATTCTTGGCCGCGGCGTGGATGCCGATCATGATCCCCTTCAGCTTGGCATCGACCTCGTCGAAGGTCCAGGCCAGCCGCTGGGAGTTCTGGGCCATCTCGAGCCCGGAAGTGGCAACCCCGCCGGCGTTCGACGCCTTGCCGGGCCCGAAGGGAATCTTCGCGCCGAGGAAGGTCTGGACGGCTTCCGGCGTGCAGGGCATGTTGGCCCCCTCGGAAACGGCGATGCAGCCGTTCTGGACGAGGGTCTTCGCGCTCTTGCCGTCAAGCTCGTTCTGGGTGGCGCAGGGCAGGGCGATCTCGCAGGGAATCGTCCAGATGCCGATGCAGCCTTCGGTGTACTTCGCGCCCTTCACCTCGGAAACGTACTCGCTGATCCGCTTCCGCTCCACTTCCTTCAGCCGCTTTACCAGGTCCAGCTTGATGCCGTCAGGATCGTGGATGTAGCCGGAGGAATCGGACATGGCAATGACCTTCGCGCCCAGGCTCGTCGCCTTCTGCGCCGCATAGATCGCCACGTTGCCGGATCCGGAGATCACCACTTTTTTGCCTTCGAAGCCGGTATTCTTGTCCTTCAGCATTTCGTTGCAGAAGTACACGCAGCCGTAGCCGGTGGCCTCGGTCCTTGCCAGCGATCCGCCGTAGGTAAGACCCTTGCCGGTAAGCACGCCGTGGAAGATGTTCTTGATTTTCTTGTACTGGCCGAACAGGTAGCCGATTTCCCGTCCGCCGACTCCGATGTCGCCGGCAGGAACGTCCGTGTCGGCATCGATATGGCGGTACAGCTCGGTCATGAAGCTCTGGCAGAACCGCATAACTTCGCCGTCGGACTTGCCTTTGGGATCGAAGTCCGCACCGCCCTTCCCGCCGCCGAGCATCAGCCCGGTAAGGGAATTCTTGAAGATCTGCTCGAAGCCCAGGAACTTGATGATGCTGGTGTTCACCGAGGGGTGAAAGCGCAGGCCGCCCTTGTAGGGTCCGAGGGCGGAGTTGTACTGTATCCGCATCCCTCGGTTGACCTGGACCTTGCCCTTGTCGTCGGTCCAGGGAACCCGGAAAATGATCTGCCGTTCCGGTTCCACGATCCTTTCGAGGATTCCCGCCTGTTCGAATTCGCCGTTCCGCTCGATCACCGGACTCAGCGACTCCAGGACTTCGGTTAGTGCCTGGTGGAACTCCGTCTCTCCCGGATACCGCTTTGCCATGGTCTCCAGGGTTCTTGCCACGTACTGATTCATCTCAATCCTCCATAATTTATGGCGTACCGATTTTCTCGGTTATTTTACGCCGACAAGCTCCATCTCAAATACCAGAAAACTGTTCGGCGGGATCAGGCCGTTGCCCGCTCCCTGTTCCCCGTAGGCCAGTTCCGGCGGAATCACCGCCGTCCGCTTCTCGCCCGTCCGCATGTCAAGGACGATCTCGTCCCAGCCCCGGATCACCCTGCCGATTCCGGCCTCGAACTCCAGGGGCTGGCCGTGGAAGGCGGAATTGTCGAACACTTCGCCCGAAAGGAACGAGCCGACATAGTTCATCTGCACGGTTTGGCCGGAAGCCGGTTTGTTGCCGTTCCCCTGCCGGTCGATAACGTACAGTATCCCCGAGGCGGTTTCACTTGCCGTCGGCAACTTTTCCCTTGCCTTGGCAAGGTCGGAATCGCGCTGCGCCTTCGCGTTTTCCGCGGCTTTGGCGTTGATCTCCGCAAGCAGGGCATCGAAGGTGGCCTGGTCCGCCCGGAACCGCCCGGCCGCCGCCCCGTTCCGAATTATCTCCACCGAGTTGATCTTGTCGCCCTGAAGGGTGGCGTTGACCACATCCTGCCCCTCGATCACCCTGCCGAATACCGTGTGCCGTCCGTCCAGCCAGGGCGTTTCGACAAGGGTGATGAAGAACTGGCTGCCGTTGGTTCCCGGTCCGGCGTTTGCCATCGAGAGGATGCCCGGCCCGTCATGCCTGAGTTCCGGCACGATCTCGTCCGGGAAGCGGTAGCCGGGACCGCCGGAACCGCTGCCCTGCGGATCCCCGCCCTGAATCATAAAGTCCTGGCCGTCGCCGTTGACCACCGAGATAACCCGGTGGAAGGTCAGCCCGTCATAGAAAGGTTTGCCTTCCGTCGCGTCCATTTTACCTTCGGCAAGTGCCACGAAGTTGACGACCGTAAGCGGTGTTTTTTCATACTCAAGCCGTATTACCACGTCGCCCCGTGTTGTGCCGATCCTGGCGAACACGCCGTCGCCCAGTGCCCCATTCGCTGCCCTCAATGCTGCCTCCTGCTGACTCCCTCCACCCGTCTGTTGATTGCCGGTCCTTGCGCAGGCGGCAGGAATCAACAGGATGCTAAGTCCGATTCCAAGAAAAAGTCTGATTATGATTTTCATTTTTCGAGTATAACACGAAAACCGCATGATGAATAGTCGGGATCCGTCCTTCGGAAGGGGGCAGGTGTTACTTTTTCCGGCCAAAACCAACCGCCATGCCCTCCCCATGCGGCGATTTCGGGGATTCGCCTGTCCCCATGTGGTCCGAAACCGGTCAAACTCGGCACCCAAGTTTGACCGGCGGTTCCCTAATGCATATTGTGGAAGTGGATAAGCTCGCAGACCAGGACGCAGATGCTGACATGGGTCAGCAGGTGGCCTATGGCCGTCAAGCTAAGGGTTCCCTCGTCCAAAAACGAGAAAACGAACAGCAGGAACAGGCAGAGCAGGGCAAGCAACGCCTTTCCCGCCGCCCTCTTCGTCGCCGCCTTCTTCTGTTTGGTCGCTGCCAAACTTTCCGCGGAATCCGGCTCCCGAACTCCCGCGCCGATGCCCGATTCCGATCCCCGGACGGTCAGGTCGCTCATATCGCTTTCCTCCGTAAGCTTCCGCCTTGTTCGGGCGGAAAAATTTGTATCATCCTATCTACACTAAATCGCCTTTTTTGGCAAGCCGGTTTGCGGCCCTTGTTGGTGAAAGGAAGTTTTCGCCCGGCGGCGGTCCGTCATACGCGGGATGACGGGTCGCCCCGCAGGTTCCGCACGAAAGCTTTTTTGTCCGGGGCGGCAAAGAAGGCCGATCCTGCAACCAGTATGTCGGCCCCGGCCTCCCTCGCCTCGCCCGAATTCCCGGCGTTTATCCCCCCGTCGACCGAGATGAGGAAGGCCAGTCCCCGTTCCCGCCGCCTGAGGCCGAGGTTCCGTACCTTGTCCAGGCATTGGGGAATCGGCTTCTGCCCGCCCCAGCCCGGATTCACCGTCATCACCAGGACGAGATCGACGAAGGGCAGCAGTTCGTCGAGCATCGCCGACGGGGTCGAAGGTACGATGCTTATCCCGGCCTTCATTCCCAAGCCCCGTATCTCCTGAATCAACCGGTGGGCATGCACGGTGGCTTCCAGATGAAAGGTGATGGCATCGTCCTTGAGGGGGGAATCGGCCAAGGTCGAGGCAAAGGCCCTTGCCATGGCTTCCGGGTTTTGTACCATAAGGTGGATGTCGAAGGGCAGCTTCCGGCTCCGCCTGCGCAGGTCGCCGGCAAGTTGGGGGCCGAAGGTCAGCGGCGGCACGAATTGCCCGTCCATGACGTCCAGATGAACCCAATCAGCACCGGAATCTTCCATAGTAGTAACCGCCCCGCCAAAGTCGGAAAAATCGGCGGACAGGATCGAAGGTGCGACAATCGTCGAAGGCATGCCGATGAGTATGCCCCAAACCGGTACTATTGTCAAACCTTGAAAAAATGTTATAATTTGAACGTAGCCAATAAATGGTAGACTTGGGGTCATGGGGCTTCAAGTCGTGTTGCCCGATTGCGGCCGACGGGAAGCCGTTTTCGGGGCGATTGCGGTTTCATGGGCGCGTGCGGCAAATCCGGGAAAAATGGACAGGGAAAAGACGAAGGGGCTGATACAGAAAGCCTATGGACAACTCAAGGCATTCGATGTCGTCGGCTCGGACGAGCAGGGGGAAGACCTTTGCGATGACGGTCGATGCCTGGAGGTACTGAAGGCCGCCGCCGACCTGCTGGAACAGGCGTTGGACGAACAGGACCTCGAGGCCAAACATGCCCTGAAGTCGGTGGAGTGGTGGCTGGTCAACCTCTCCCGCATCGAAACCGTCCGGGATCCGTACGACAGGGGCGAGTTCATCCTGTCCAAGCTCCGGAAGTACTATTCGTTCCTGCAGACGTTGCCGGAAGCCCAGGTCGAGAATTTCGAGCTCTGCCAGTACCTGATCCGGCGGTTCGTGTTTTCCGCCGCCCTGCGCTGCTTTCGGGATCTGCTCGGGGACGGGGCCAATCAGCATGATCCGGGACTGTTGCTCCTGGTAGGCAGGTGTTACAAGGGCGTGGGCATTTACGAGGAGGCCCTCCGCTACATAGAACAGGCCGCGCGGTTCCGCCGGGAGGACGGCGAAACCCTTGCCGAGCTTGCCGACGTGAACGCCCTGCTCGGCGAAACCGGCAAGGCGAAGGCCCTTTTCCGCGAGGCGTTTTTTATCAGCCCGGAAAAGGTCAACCTTCAGATGATGGAGTCGGAGCTGATCATCCGCCTGCGGGACAAGCTGGCCAGGGAAAAGGGCTATGCCGAGGAAGAGCTTAGGGAGTGGATGCCGGTTTACGGGAAGCTGTGGGGTGTGTTCTCCATACAGCGGGAGCTCCGGCCGGTGGAGTTCGGGAGGCTGAAGCAATCGATCCATACGATGGAAACCGAAAGCCGGGGGAATCCGGGCAGGGCATCGGTCCTGCGGCCGCGGCTGATCAACCGATATTTTTGGCTGATCGATTACTACGACAACAGGAAGGAAGATGTCCTCCTTCGGGAAGAGGTCCTTATGAAGATCAGGGTTACCGACCCGGAAATCTACCAGCGGTACGTGCAATGAGGAGTTAGCGATGTCAGAGCTTGGAATGCAGACTGGGGAACCAGATGAGGACGTGGTCGGTGCGGAGACCGAGGTTGCCGGGGCGGGAATTGAGAAAACCCCGCTTTCGGATGAAGTGGCTTCTGATGAGGGGAGCCCCGAAGCCGACGGCGAAGGTGCGACGGATGCCGCCGCAGCCTCGGCCGAGATCGCGGGCCTGTCCGAGGAGGCCCAGGGCCTGCTGAAAAACCTGGGCGCCATGCTGAACGAGGAAAAGTGGACAAGGGCGACCTTGGGCAACTATTCGACGGCCCAGTTCAAGGAATTCGACACCATCCTGAAGGATGCCAGGCAGTTCAAGGCCGTGGATGCCCTAAAACGGACCTGCGACGAACACCTTTCCCATTCCAAGAACAGCATTATCGCGCTGTACCTCTCCGGAATGGTGGCCCTTTCCCATCAGATCATCGACGACGGGGCCATGGTCAGCCTGGTCGGGATATTCGTGGACAACCACAAGTGGGCCATCGTCAAGTACCTCTGCGGGCGGATTCTGGACTACGGCGAATCGAAGTTCGCCCTGCGTACCCAGATCGAGTGCTGCAAGAACGACAACGACGAGGAAGGCATCAATGCCTTTCGGGAACGGCTGGTCAAGGCCGACTACGAGGATGCCGACTCGGCAAAGCTGCTGGCCGAACACTGCGAGAAGCTGGGCAAGAACGACGCGGCGGTGGAGTACTACAAAAAGGCCCTGCACCGCTACATCAACAAGGGCATTTTCGTCAACGTGCGGGATATCTGGGAAAAGCTCCTGGAGTTCTGTCCGGAAGAGCTGGAGTTCTTCCTCCATGTCCAGAAAAAGGTGGGCAAGAACATCAGCGAGGGCAAGGCCATCGACCTGCTTAACCTCGTCTACGCCTCCCGTAAGGAAAAGAACCTCAACACGGCGATGAACGTCCTCAAGCTGATCCTTCAGTACGACGAGCAGAGCCAGCATGCGAGAAAGGAAATCGTCGAGTGTTACCGTCGCAAGTACGCCGGCCACAGCCATCTCGAGGACTACATCCGCATCTCCAACCTTTCGCAAAGCTTCCGCAACGTCCATGAGGCGATCGCTACCTTCGAGAAGCACATCGCCTTCGACAAGGGCAACTACGTTTTCCACCGAACCTGGGGAGTCGGGAAGATCGCCGCCATCGAAGGGGACGAGATCAGGATCGACTTCGTGAAGAAGCGCGATCATGCGATGTCGCTGCGGATGGCGGTCGAGGCCCTGCAGACCCTTTCCAACGAGCATATCTGGGTTCAGCGGGTAACCTGCAAGAAGGCGGACCTTCTGGAGCGGATCAAGAACGACCGGGTTTGGGCGCTGAAGACGGTGATACGGAGCTTCGGGAATTCCTGCGATCTCAAGCGGATCAAGGCCGAGCTTTGCCCGAGCATGCTTTCCGAGCGGGAATGGACCTCGTGGAGCAGCAAGGCACGGGAGATACTCAAGTCGGACCCCAGTTTCGGGGTAAGCCCGGACAACATCGACGTGTTTACCGTCCGGGAACACCCGATAAGTATCTGCGAGAAGCTGTACAACGAGTTCAAGGCCGAACGGAACTTCTATCACCGGGTCGCCATCGCCCGCAGTTTCGCCGGCCAGGACCATACCGAGGACGACCTGGAGTACCTGTCCGAAATGCTTGCGTACTTCGGTTCGTTCCTCAAGACGGCGAATACCTCAAGCGAGTATTCCGTTGCCGCCTGCCTCCTCCTTAAGGAGCTTTCCGGCAAGTATCCGTCCCAGATAAAGGAAGTTTCCGACAGCAATCCCCAGTTTGCCGCGGCCGTCCTTGTCAACTTTGCCGACATCTTCAAGGGAATCGGCAGCCTGTACCCCATGTATGCTGCCCTGAAGGACGGCGCTTTAAGGAAGGAACTCATCCGCCAGATACGCAACATCTACGGATGGGCCGACATCTACGTGCAACTGTTCCCCCGGACGCTGGATGCCGGCATCGTCGAGGAGCTGGAAAAGGAAAACGAGGACAAGCTGACGGCGATGACCGCCGACTGTTTCGAACGCTACCGGGAACGCCGGGAAGCGGTGATCTGGCTGTACCGGATGTACGCCGAAGCCAAGGCCAAGCTGAATGCCGTAACGGAAACCGAAACCGAGGTCAGCGAGGCCACGGTAAGGTCACGGGCGAGGGCGGCGGACAGGGTGCGGTGGTACGAGGCGGCGAAGGTCAGTTTCGAGCGGCAGATCGTCGTGCTGCTGCACCTGTTGGACATCACCCACCGGGACATCGAGAACCAGAAAGACACGGTCGAGGCCCGCAAGCTGAACCGGCAGGTCCATACCATTCTCTTCAAGGACGACACGTTGGGCAAATTCGTGGACGACTCCGGGCCGGACGTGGTTACCCGCATCTACTCCTTCATCAGCGACCTGAAGAACCTCGATCCGCAGGACAGGCTGAATCTCCGGGGCCGGGTTCAAGCGAGGTTTCCGGACTTCAAGTTCACCGAAAGCAGCGAGAAGAAGGCGCCCCAGGGACTCACCGTTACCAAGGGCAGGTTCGAGGAGAAGCAGAAGCAGCTTCTGCGGATCATGGAGACGGAGATTCCGGCAAACTCCAGGGAGATCGAGGACGCGAAGATCCACGGCGACCTCAAGGAAAATGCCGAGTACGCCGCCGCCAAGGAGAAGCAGACCCAGCTGAACACGATGGCCGAACGCCTGAAGGAGGACATCGAGCGGGCGAAGATATTCGATCCGGCGATGATCGACACATCAAGGGTTTCGTTCGGAACGCTCGTAGTACTGAAGAACGAGGCGGACGGCAAGGTCGAGGAGTTCACGATACTCGGTCCTTGGGAGTCCGATCCGGGCAACAACATCATCTCCTACCAGGCACCGTTCGGGAAGGCGATGATCAACAAGGTTTCGGGCGACCGTGTCCAGTTTACCAGCGACGGCAAGGACGCTTCCTACCTGGTGGAACGGATAAAGGCCGCTTCGTTTTAGGCGGTCCAAGCCGTCGCCGACGGCTTGGACTCAGGCGGTTTGCGGGGCAAATCTTTACCCGGTAAATGCGGGGCGTTGCGGGGCAGGGCCCCGCAGAGGGGGGAGCGTAAGAATTGCTACGTGCCAAGGGCGGGCCAATGCACCGTAGGTGCATTGGCCTCGGAGTTTTGCGTCGCAAAACTCCAGACCGTAATTGTAGCAAATCTGGAGCGGGGGGGAGACTTCCCCCGCATTTTGGAATTGGCTTCCGGTAACCGACTTGACTCTTTTGACGTTTTTTGAGCATGCTTAGGGAACCGTTGATCGAACGGGGATGCGATGCTTCCCCCGAGGTCGGCGATTCACCGAGACAATACGGAAGGTTGTAAGATGAAGACAGTGTTTGTAAAGCCGGCGGAGGTCCAACGGAAGTGGTTCCTGATCGATGCCGAGGGCAAGGTACTCGGCAGGGTGGCGGCAAAGGTCGCATCCATCGTTCGGGGCAAGGAAAAGGCTATTTTTGCGCCCCATCAGGAGATGGGCGACTATGTGGTGATCGTCAATGCGGATAAGGTGCTGGTTACCGGCCGGAAGGCCCAGCAGAAGATGTACTACCGGCATTCCGGCTTCGTGGGCGGGCTGAAGAGCATGAACTTCGAGAAGCTGATCGCCCGGCACCCGACCCACCCGCTCGAGCTTGCCATCAAGGGGATGCTGCCCAAGGGTCCCCTGGGAAGGCATTTGGCGAAGAATGCCAAGGTGTACGCCGGCGCGACCCATCCGCACATGGCCCAAAATCCCACCTTGATTGAGTTGTAAGGAGCTATCGTGATCAAGAACCTTGGAATCGGCACGGGCAGAAGGAAGACCTCGGTCGCACGGGTGTACATCCGGGACGGGAACGGCAAAATCGAGATCAACGGCAGGGAGCTGACCCAGTACTTTACCCTGGGCGAGCATACGGGGATGGTCCGCCAGCCCTTGGTGGTAACGGACAGCGAGAGCAGGTTCGACATCAAGATCAACGTCTACGGCGGCGGGATCAGCGGTCAGGCAGGAGCCTGCCGTCACGGTATTGCCCGCGCTCTTTGCCAGGTTGACGAGGCCAACTACCTGAGCATGAGGAGCAACGGCTACCTTACCCGCGATTCGCGTATGGTCGAGCGGAAAAAGTACGGGCAGCGCGGCGCAAGACGGCGGTTCCAGTTCTCCAAGCGCTAGAAGGGCGGAATCGGGCCTGTCGGTTCGACCGTTTTTCCTTTGGAGAGTGCCGAATTAGGGCGACGGACCTTAATTCGGCCGGATAGCTTTTTCGTATGAACGTAATTTCGCTTGGTTTTGGGGCGGAAAGCGACATCCGCCATGTCGGGCTTTCCGACGGTTCCTCCCTCCTGTTCCGACTCTGTTATCTTTCCCCCGACATTTTCGACGAAAACCTTTTCTGGCCCGATTCCCCGGACTGCATCGTCGGGCGGGAACTCGAACCGGGCGAGGAAGAGGCGCTGCTCTTTGCCGCCGAATGCCTTACCGTGGAAAAGGCCGCCCTGAACCTGGTTGCCTATGCCGAACAGAGCGTTTTCGGGCTTAACCGCAAGCTGGCCCAGCGAGGGCATGGCAGGGCCGGCATCAAGGCCGTGCTTGCCCGGCTTTGCGACCTCGGGCTCGTGGACGACGAACGCTATTGCCGGTTTTGGCTGGAAGCCCGGCTTGCCAGGGAAGGGATGAGTCCCGCGCGCCTGTTGGCCGGGCTTTACGGCAAGGGCGTGGCCCGGGGCCCGGCGACCTCGGCCGTCGAAGCCCTGCTGGACGACGATGCCGAGGACCTGCTCCTTGCGAACTTTGTCCGAAAGCTGGAACGCAGGGGAACTTCCACCGGCGACCCGGCCCTGAAGTACGTGCTGAGGAGGGAAGGCTTTTCCGGCAGGGCGATAGAGGTTTTTTTGGAGGACGGCTGATCCTTCTGCGGGGAGCTTTGCGGGGAAAAGCCCTAAGCGGCTGCCGAAATAGTTTTGTCTTTTTTTCGGAAAGAGGATTGACTTTTTTGAACGAACGGTTCATACTTAAGCTATGGCTGGCATGAGCCGTCCCAACATAACTTTGACGCAACACGCAACACGCAAAATTTTGCGGGCTAACGCTTCTTTGTCAAGTACCTGACACCGTAAATCATTTTTCAGTTCATTATTTTCCCGTTTCGGATGTATCGGCGGGATTCGTTCCGTCTTTGTATATCCCTGCCCTTGTGGGCGGGTAATCTTTCGGATTTCAGAATCCGCGATTGCCCGCAAAGGCGCGGGCGATCCAAAAAAACGGAGGTTCCCATGAAAAGGAACGCGCTCAAAGTTACGGTGCTTGTCGCGGTGGTCGCGGCAATTGGATTTTCGGTTACCGCCTGCCCAAACAATACGGAAGAAGAGTATACGGGAATAGTTCCGCAGGAATTGCTGGGAACATGGATTTATGATAGTAAATATAGCTTGATATTTTCTCCTGATTCTTTACGTGAAACCCAGCAGGGCAATGAGTTTCTTATGAAGGTTATATCGGTCGAAAGTGGCACCAACAATGAAACAGATAGTGCTTTTTATCCACTCTTATATACGCTTAAATTACTTATGTTAGAAG
>WQZW01000008.1 GCA_009780545.1 Treponema sp. | reverse complement strand
TGATTTTCGGAGGGTCCATACCCTTTTAACGCCCTAAAGGGCGGGGTATGTACCCTCCGAATACAATCAACATACCCGCCATGAATGGCGGGTATGTTGTTCAGGTAAGGTGATTTTCGGAGGGTCCATACCCTTTTAACGCCCTAAAGGGCGGGGTATGTGCCCTCCGAATACAATCAACATACCCGCCATGAATGGCGGGTATGTTGTTCAGGTAAGGTGATTTTCGGAGGGTTCATACCCTTTTAACGCCCTAAAGGGCGGGGTATGTACCCTCCGAATACAATCAACGGTTTCCCAATTCCCCGATCCCCCGAATCTCCTCCTCGGTCCGTTCGGCGAAGAGCTTGACGAAGGCATTATCCGCAGGCCTGCCCAGAACCGTTGCCATTTCCTCCGGATTGCGGAAGGTACTCAGGCGGAGGGGGCTGGCGAAGTCCTTGGCACGGGAGGCGGACACCCGTTCGGCGATCTCCCGCTTGAGGCCGGCCAGCGTCCGCAGTTCCTGACGGAAGCGTTCCCGGTCGGCCAGGGGATGCGGGGCCCCTTCCGGAAGGGCGGAAAGGAAACGGAAAGCGTTCCAGGCATGCCGGGCGGAATCCTCCCGGTAGCAATCGGCCATTCGGTCGTAGGCGCGGTGGATGTCCTGCCAGGAATCGATCTCCCCCCGGCCGATGGCGGAACGCAGTTCGTCCACCCGGAAGGCCGGAGCAAACTGTCCGCCGAGGTTTTCCCATGGCTCCGAGATACGGGCTGAATCCCCGGCATCCATCCTCGAGACAAATTCGGCGAACGAAAGCCCTTCTTCCTCCAGCAGGTACCGGGCCAGCGTTCCCAGGCAATAGCAGAACAGCATCTCCCGATAGGCGGCGTAGGCCGGGCCGGGCTTGAGGATCACCGCCTGTCGCCTGCCGCCTTCAAGGGGCGGCGTTCCGGCACCGGTCGTTTCCAAGGGCCGCCGCTCCTCCGGATTCAGGGCGATTCCGGCCTTGGCCGCCCAGGTTTCCAGCAGGGTCAGGGAATGCATGATCTCGCCGGCGGTGTCCGGGGCAAGGTAATCGGTGTGTATCCGCTGGACCTTTGCCTTCCGCCTGTCCCGGGCCAGCGATTTCCAGGCATTCCGCTCCAGGGCGTACATGTTGTGCATCCAGAAATACGCCGGCATCACCTCGAGCCGCCCGAGCCGCTCGTTGTCGGCAACCAGCGAGAAGGGCAGGGGAATGTCCAGCTCGTGGGGATAGCGGCCCTTGGTAACCAGGACGAAGCCGGCGAAACGGCTGGAGTGCTTCAGCGTTACCGAAAGGCCGGGCCAGAAACCGCGGCCGGCCCGGATCTCGCCGTCGTTGGCCCGGCTGTTGTGGTTGGAACCCAGCGTGGCCCCGGCGGCCATGTTGCTCATCCCCTGAATCAGACTGGCGATGAGGAAGGAATTGTTGTGGTGCTGTTCGTGGACCGGGAACACCAGGTTGTTGAGGATCTCGCAGCAGGAAACCGTGGAATTGTCCCCCAGCACCGAGTGGATCAGCCGCGCCCCGTACTTCAGGCTGGAATTGCGTCCCAGCACGAACCGCACCGCCTTGACTCCGTAAAAGGCGCTGCATCCGTAACCGACGATGCCGTTGACCAGCTCCACGCCTTCCCCGATCTGGCTCGGTTCCTCTTTCGATGAAAGCACGGTAACGTTCTTCAGCTTGTTGGCCCCCTTGACGTAGGCCCATTCCCCGATGTCGGCGTCCTTTATGATCCGACAGCTCTTGATCACCGCATGGGAGCCCACCCTGCCGTAGGTTCCCCGCGCCCCGCCGTATTCGGCCTGGGTAATCCGCAACAGGGCCGAGGCAAGGGCCGCATCGTCCCTGAAGGCGGCCCAAAGGTAGGCGTCGGCCGGAATCATGTCCCGAAAGGGGAGAATCGAACGCCCGCCGGCTTCGTTCATAACGTCGATCCAGACCCGGACGTCCTCCTCCTCGCCGTCCTTGAGCGCGCCGTTACCGAACTTGGCATGGTTGGTGGTCTGCATCTCGTCGATGCGGTACAGGATGCAGCGGTCGCCGACGACGTAGTGCGAAAGGTAGCCGCAGTCGGCGATGGCCGCGTCGTCGCCGATGTCGCAGGAAATCACCGTACTGTCCCGGATCCCGGCCGGCAGCCGAAAGTCGTGGTGCCGCAGCAGCACCGGCCGGAGGCTCCCGATCCGCACCAGCCCGTAAAAACGCGAGTCGGTGATCAGCGTGGGATCGAAGGGATCGCCGACCAGAAAGTCGTCCCAGTTCGGGCAGCGGTTGTTCCCGGCGATTAGGGCCGCCCGTTCCTCCGGCCTCAGCCGCCTGAAACTCCGCCCCGCCGACTGCAGGTTCCGCTGCCAGTACTCGTCCTTGCCGGCCGGCAGGAATTCCGCCGGAATAAAATCGTACCCGAAACGCCCGGTCTCCGCCGTGTCCACAAATGCCATCGCTTTTCCTTGTATGTAATCGTAAGTAGGATAATCATAATGACCGGCGTTCCGGAACATATCGGAAGTCGCCCATATTTCGTTCAAATCAAATCACAATGCGGGGGCCCAATCCTCCACCCGTTTACCTTTATTAGCCAAGGCGTGGAGATTTGCTTCGCAAATCTCCGAGTCCATCATCCAAAGGATGATGGACCACCCCCCGAACGGGGTTCCACCCCGCAACGCCCCGAATTTTCCTGCCGAACCTAATCCCCCGGGCCGCCTTCGCCCAAAAATTCCCGCGCGAGCCGGTCCTCCGGTTCGAGGGTCAGCACGGTGCGGAAGAAGCCGGCGGCCTCTTCCCGGTTGCCGTTCTTCAGGGCAAGAACGCCGAGGTTGGAGATGATCTTGGTGTTTTCGCAGTCTTCCCGCAGGGCAGCATGCAGTTCCCGCCTCGCTCCCTTCAGGTCGCCGGATTCCATCAGGCAGATGGCAAGCTCGTTCCGCACGTCGGCGCCGGTTCCCCCAAGCTCTATCGCCTTGGCAAAGGCGACGGCCGCATCCTCCCAACGCTTCAGCCTCCGCAATGCCCAGCCGAGGATGAACCAGCCCCGCCAGACCTCCGGCTTCCGCTCGATGAAGGCATGCACCGCCTTCATCCCGTCCTCCTCCCTGCCGTCCCGGACCAGGGCGTAGGCCTCGGCGATCTGCCTGTCCTCCAACTCGCCGGCCTCGATCTCGGCAAGGGCGACCCGCGCCTTCTTCCGCCTCTCGTCCTCCTCCGGATTTTCGCCCTCCGCATCGCTGCCGGCGGCACCGGTGGAGTCCAGAAAGAACGACAGGCATTCGGCGGACCGGGAAAAGTTGTCCCTGGAGAGAAAGAACAGGCCGGCGTGGTAGGCGGCCTCCGGAAAGGGCGGATTCATCGCTTCCTCGAAGGCAAGAGCGGCCTTCAGGAATGCCGGGCCCGAGTCCTCCCTGCCATGACGCTCCCGCATCAGCGCGTCCTGCTCCAGAACCAGGGCCGTGTTCAGCTTTACCGAGGGGGATTCCGGGTACAGGCCCTTCAGCGAGGCCAGAATCTGCAGGGCAAGGTCGAACTCGCCGTTTCGGGCCTTGAGGATCGCCACCTCGCCGAATTCGGGAAGGATATCCGGGCGCAGGACCAGAACGAAGCGGCGATAGTACTCCAGCCAGTCCGAACGGAGTTTGCCCTCGGCCAGCACATGCAGCATGCCGGACAGGATCGTCTCGAAGGAAAGGTCTTTCAGGGCGGCCTTTTCCGCCGCCTTCCCGGTTCCGGCGATCTCCACCGGCAGGGGAATGTCCGGGTCCGGGGAAAATTCCCTCCGGTCGGCAAGCTGTCCGAGCTTTTCCCGTAAGGATTCCGGCATCGAAAGGAACAGTATCCTTTCGCTCATTTGGGTTCCGCCGTTTTGGCATCCCGGCCACGGGTATCGGCCCTCACCGTGTTGACGTATTCGTTCAGACGTATCTTGTAGCCCAGCGGAACCGTGGCCGGGGCGAACTCCAGCTCGATGCAGGCCATTCCCTGCTTGTCCGGAATTTCCTCGGTCGACACGACCTTCCCCGGAATCAAAAAGCTTTCCGCGGGTTCCTCGAAATCGACCCGAAGGCTTGCTTCCCGATCGACGAGGAACTTCCCCACGCCCATCAGGACCAGCCGACTTCCGGCGAAGGAAAGATCCCGAAGCAGGCAACGGCGGGGCACTTTCTGGACGAAAAGCACCGCTTCGGCGGAAACCAGCCCCAGCCGCTTGACCGCTTCCGGCGTAATCCGCAGCTTGCGGTCCTGCATCCTTGCCGAGTTCAGGCTCGCATCCAGGACGCGCCCGATAATGGCGATGAAATCGTCCGGCGGACGCTGACCGAACTGGAGGGAAAGGACCACGACCTCGGAGGAACCCCTGTACGGCGAGATTCCGGCCGCCCGGGCCGCCATGAAGAAGGTCAGCGAATTGCCCTTGCCGTCCTGGCTTCGGAAGCTGAGGCGGAGGCTGACCAGGTTGTTCCCCTTCTTCACCTTTTCGATGATGCCGGAATTGACGTTGACCACGACCTTGGCTTTCCGGAACGAGGCCGCGTACAGCAGGCAGGGCCAGAAGTCGCTGCCGCACTTGAGCTGCACCTGCTCGGCAAGGAGCCCTGTCGCCCCGACAATGTCCCTGCTGAAGGTAAGCTCCCGGTCCTTGAAAACCTCGTGGTACTCGCCGATCTTTTTTGTCTGCAGGCTACCCATACGCAATCACCCTCGATACCGAAAACCAATACTCGGAGCTTCGCATGGCAAAGTTCCGTCCGTTTATTGCATCATGCCGAACTTGATCCCCATGGCTGCGGTCAGTCGGCATATTCGTCCCACGTCTCCGGTTCCGGCCCGACCTCGATCCCGCTCGGGTCGATGAGGGACAACAGGAATTCCTGGTCGAAAAGGCCGGCAAGCTCGGCCGCCTGCGCCCTGGTAAAGTACACCGAAAGGCTGGAATCACCTGAGGCCCTGCCTCCGGAGTTTCGGTCGTTTTCCGAAAGGGAAAAGCGGGAGAAAGTGGCCAGGAAGGGTGAATTTTTCCTGAAACGGTAACCGATTTCGATCGTGGCATCCGAGACGTAGGTGGTGGTGAAGCGGATCGTCTGCCATTCCATCCGCCCGGTAACCTTGCCGTAGACCGACCTGGTTTGCCGGTAGCGGTTGACCAGGGAGCGGGAGGTGAAGTCCCCGCCGTACATCCCGACCGCAAGGACGAACTGTCGCCTCGCCGCCGGATCCCAGAACTGCCTGTAGGTGGTCAGCTCGTGCCTGAACTCCAGGGAAACGGCGTTCAGCCTGGGATGGAAGACCACTTCCGCCTCCACGGTAGCCAGCCCCAGCCCCAGCGACTTGTCCAACACGACGTTCACCGTCCCGGCCTTTACCGGCCCCATGTCGGCGACCATATCCTGAAACCTGGCCTGCGGCGGCGATCCCGCACAGGAAACGGCGACCAGGAGCGCCGCCACGGCGATGACGCTAAAAAATTTCATTACAGATATTATACTGTCAAACGGGGGGATTGTCCAATCTGTCCACGACGATTGGGCCGCCTTGCTCGGAAGGCCCGCTCCTTTCAACAAAAGCGCAGGGTTTTGCTTCGCAAAACTCCATGTCCAACCTGCCCTCGCAGGTTGGACCGATTATCACCGACAGCCGGATCGCCAAAAGTAACCACAAATTGTTAGGATAATTAAACTCCGTATGTTCCAAGTAACTTTATGGTTGATTATTGCGTGTTTTTGGACTTGATTTATAAGAAAACTATTATATAATTAATATCGGATACGGGGAACGATTTTACA
This sequence comes from Treponema sp., assembly GCA_009780545.1. Next base: position 8,584 of record WQZW01000008.1, on the reverse strand, counting down.
GGAGGTAAGGTATGGACGTTACGTCGGTCAAGATGGCACCCGATCTTTCGGGGCAGCCCGGTCTCAAGTTCAAACACCTGGAAATGTGGTTCGAACTTGCTTCGGGTGGGGAAAAGGTGGATCGGCAGATAGTCTCTCCCGGTAGCGGCATTTCAACATCGATCTTCAACCCAAAGCTGGGCCCCGGAGACTGGATGCTGAAAATGGCCTATTGGGTTGAAGGCGCGGACGGGAATCCCTTTGTCTTCGAAACCCGCAGCGAACCTATCAAGCATGCGGCTTGAAAAATCAGGAGGAAAAGACCGTCATCATTATCGCCGCGGTTCCCTAAGGCAGGCGCAAGGCAAAGGGCAACCTCCGTGTCCAAACCCTTTGCCCTGCGATATTCCCGTTAGTGTTTCGTCCATGCAAAAATCGGCATCAGACATGCGTCGGTAACCGGATCGTTTTTTTCGGTCAGGTACGCCAACGTACTACCGGCCTGAAGAAACCTCCCGGGGAGGCAGCTGCCTCCTCCGGAAGTTTCTCCTAAAGGTCAAGTTCCCTGTTGCAGCTTGGCTTCTTCCTTCTCATCGTAATCCAAAATCGTCGACGGTTCCTGCGAGCGTTTCACCCTCTGCAGGCCCATGGCGGTCATCACCAGAACGGCGATGGGGCCAAGGAGGTTGAAGAAGGCGTAGGGGAGGTACTCGAAGGTGGCCACGCCGAGGAAGGTTGCCATGGCGATACCGCAGGTGTTCCAGGGGACCAGCGCGCTGGTTACCGTGCCGCAGGAATCGACGGCGTTGGAGCACATCTTGGGATGCAGGCCGCGCCGCTTGTATTCCGGGGCGAACATCCGGCCGGGCACCACGATGGCGATGTACTGGTCCGGGATCGTGATGTTGCTGACCAGCGCGGTAAGCATCGTAACCCCGACAAGTGCGGTTATCGACTTGAACGCGCTCACGACCCTGCTTACCACGACCTCAAGCTGGCGGGTCTTTTCCATTATACCGCCGAACATCATCGCGATGATGATCAGCGAAATGGCGAACATGATCCCTTCAAGCCCGCCCTTGCTCAGCAGATCGTCGACCGCCTCGATGCCGGTGGCGCTCTGGTACCCGCCGTAGGCGGCCTCCAGGAGATCGCCGAAAGTGTTCCCCTGGAAGATGGCCCCGAAAATTCCCCCGATAATGACCCCGGCGAAGATGCCCGGAATTGCCGGAATCTTGAACGCCACCAACACGATGACGACAATCGGCGGAATCAGCAGGAACGGCGAGATGTTGAAGCTCCCGGCAATGCCGTCCTGGATCACCTTGACGCCCTCGAAGCTTGCGTTCGAGTTGCCGGCGTTGATTCCCAGAACGATGTAGATTACGATCACGATGATGTAGACTGGGATCGTGTTTCTCAGCATAAACTTGATGTGGGTAAAGAGGTCGGTGCCGGCCATCGCGGCGGCAAGGTTCGTGGTGTCCGAAAGCGGCGAAAGCTTGTCGCCGAAGTAGGCGCCGGAAACCACCGCGCCGGCGGCGACCGCCGGATTGATGCCGAGGCCGATGGCGACGCCCATCAGGGCAACGCCGATGGTGCCGGCCGTTCCCCAGGACGTGCCGATGGCGACCGAGGTTACCGAACAGATCAGCAGGGTCGCCACGAGGAAGGTCCGCGCGGAAAGGATGTTCAGGCCGTAATAGATCATCGTGGGCACGATGCCGGCGACCATCCAGACGCCGATGATCACGCCGATGACGAAGAGGATGATGACCGCCTGCAGCACGTTGTAGATGCCGTCGAACATGGCCCTTTCGATCTGCTTCCACTTGAAGCCAAGCCGAAAGGCCATCAGGGCGGCAAAGCTTGCGCCGATCATCATCGGGATGTGGGGATCCACCCCGAACACGCCAATTCCCACCACCATCACGGCAACCAGGAAACCGAAGGACAGAAGGGCCTCCCAAAGGTACGGAACCCTAGGCACTTTCTCGTTCTCAGAACTCATAAAACCACCTTCACCGAAGTTTCGACCGATACTTTTGCCCGACACCCGTAAGCTGCCGGCCAATCCGCCATCCCGCCGGGCCGATCCCGACCAAGGAAAAACCATTATAACCCCTTTTTGCTTTCAACGTAAGGTGCACAAACCGGAAGCGAAACCGTCTGAGGGCCGGACCTGCCCAACCTACCTGCGTAGATTGGGCTTGGGGGCTTTGCGGCAAGGTTCCGTCCGTTTGCCTTTCAACCTAGGAAAGAATGATTTTCTAGAGGGGCAACCGTTTAATCGGCGATTGCCTTTGATTCTGCTCGTTTCGTTCCGCAGAAACGGTTACGTAGCGACGGCAAAAAAGGATATACGGGCGGGGACGGAAGCGTCAGCGTCAATCCGCGGCAAACATCGGGCCGATGTTCCGGCTATGGTCAAAATCGAAGGAAAGACCGGAGGAAAAATACCTTCAAGACTATAGTCAATTGACTATTTCCGATTATAATCGTTTATTGTGCAAGGAATTATACAATTCCATGTACAATAAACTAATTTAAAGGAGTATATCCGCGCCATGATTGATCGTAGTATTTTCCTGGCGGGGGTTAAGTCCCGTCGGCCTTAACCCCCGCCACGGTTTTTGAAAGAAACCTTTACTCCCCTACTCGGCTTCGGGATCGAGGAGCTCAAGGACGATAAGCTCGACGCAGCGATTGGATCCCCCGTGACTCTGATCGTCGGTAAAGAGATTGTCGCTGTAGCCGCCGTTGATTATTTGGGTGCGGCTTGTCGGCGAAGTAACCGGGTGCTGGCTATTGTTACCCATGAGCACCTGGATTATCACCCGCGCCCGTTCGGCGCTAATGACATGCAGTTCGGTTACTTCCTCCATGCTTCCGATAGTGGGATTGGCGTGGCCCGTAACCTGAACCAGCCAATCGGGATTGTCGCCGAGACGGTCCAGTACTCTTTTTATGGCATCGTTGTTTGCATCCTTCTGCAGGTTGCTGAGGCTGCTTGTCGCGGGCGGCACCGCGTCGCCGTTGTATTCGATCGAGTTTCCGGAAAATTCGACGTACAGGATATCGTGTATCCGCACTCCCCTGACAAGAATGACGGTATTCCCGTCGTCATGGTGGCCCCACCATTTTTCCACGATCGGGTTTATGCAAGCCGCAAGAAAAACGCATGCGGCCGCCGTCAAAAAGTAGCAAACGAATTTTGCACTTTTGTTTTTCATGGTTCGCCTCCTTTGCCTTTAGTCGGCAACATGTTTGATAATCAACTCGACGCGGCGGTTCATGTTCCTGTGGTCAAATTCCCTCGCCGCAATTCTGGCCCCGCCGAATGCCGCCACCACTATCTGATCCTCCGCCACGCCCCGCAGGCGAAGCTGCCTTGCCACTTCGTTCGACCGCTCCTCGCTCAGCGTTACCAGTTCCGCCACTTGGGACGGCGTGTAGGTCAGGGGATTGGCGTGGCCTTCCAGCCTGACCACGGAGTTGGGGTTGTCCCTCAAAACTTCCACCGTATGCCCGATGATAAGATCGTTGAGCGCCATCGCGTCCGCGTCGATTCCGTCGTTGTACCTCGATATGTCCGGCCCGAAGATGATGTACTCCACTTCGGAGATCGTTATTTTCTGCACCACCTCGACGGGCGGCGGCATTTTTATCACTTCGACGTACCGGATTCCGGATTGCAGTTTTTTTAGCGGGAATTTGATTCCCGCCGTCAGGGACGCCCCCACGATAAACGGATACCCGACGCGAACCGAAGGCTCGACGTGCCATCTGTCGGTCAGCGGTATGGTGATTCCGGCGGTCATGTCGGCCATCACCGAGCCGCGCGTCATCTGTACGTCGCTTCCCCTGTATGCGGCAACCAAACCCAGGCCGCCTTGGACAAAAGTGTTGGTGGGCCTTGCGGCGGTGCCGCGGCGCAGGAAATTCCAGCGAAGGTACGCCTGCGTTTCCAGCGAGACAATGTTTATTTCAGGATCGGTGCTAAAGTTGATGATATTTTTGCTCCCGATCGTAATGTCGGGGGAAATGCTGATGCTGGGATCCAGGCCTACGCCGACGGATATCCCGTCGATGAGGATGCCGGTCGAAACGATTCCCCCGTCCAAGGCCCAGTACGGTTCCCAGTTATCGGCCTGGGCGGGCAATCCGCCGGCAAATGCCGTAAACGCAAGGAACATGAGCATGCGCTTCCGGGATTTAGCGAATTTTCTTGGACTTTGACAAACAACTCCGGGCACGATTTTTTTTGACGACGACATGTTTTACTCCTTAACCAAGAAAGAAAATTCGTAACCGCTTGCGGAATTCGCAGTCGGTCGTTTCGTCCCGCATGTTCATGCGGGCGGCGCGGCAATACCTTCCTGCCGGTTACCCTTGCGGAACCGAAGCCCCGCGGGTACCCTTGCCGTCGGCTTGAAAACAAGCTTCGGCCACCGTTCCTGCCGAGTGGTGATTAGAAGATACTCAAAACCGGTCGAGATTCAAGCAAAAAATTCCGCGTATTTTGCGGAACAAGCCTTGACGCCGCCGTTCGGGGACCCGGCCCCTCGTTATGGTTCGGCGGAATCGGTGATTTCCCTCGACTTCCGAACGAAAAATTGACACTTGACAAATCCATGTACCTGTAATATGCTCTTGCCAGAGAGAGGAGAACAATATGTTAAGTAAAACTTTGACGAAAGCTTTGAACGATCAGGTGAATGCGGAGATGAAGTCCGCCTACCTGTACCTGGCTATGTCTTCCTGCGTGGAGGTCGCCGGACTGAAAGGGGCGGCAAACTGGCTGTACGTGCAGACCAGGGAGGAGATGGCCCATGCGATGCACATGTACCAATACGTGCTGGAACGGGGGGCCGTGCCCGAACTCCAGGCCATTCCGTCGCCCTCGGTAAGCTTTTCCGGATTGAAGGATATTTTCGAGAAAGTGCTGGCGCACGAAAAGGCGGTCAGCGAAAATATCAACAATATCGCAACCCTTGCGATGAAGGAAAACGACCATGCCTGCTACCAATTCATCATGTGGTACGTGAACGAGCAGGTCGAGGAAGAGGCCAGCGCCGCGGACATCATGTTCAAGCTCGACCTTATCGGCGACAACAAGGGGCTGCTCCTTGGGCTGGACAGGGAACTCGGCATGCGGTCCTTCAACAATCCTTTTCCCTCCGATTCCAAGCTGAACTAAATCCTTGAGCAAACGGCATTCCGGTTTTGCGAAAACCGGAATGTCCATATTTTCTCCACAATCATTTGTTACAATGCGGATATAGACATCGGGCTTGGCCTTCCGGCCTCGGTTCCGATAAATTCCGTCCTGATTTTTGGAGGTGAACGATATGGGAAAAACTCTCGTCCTTGGAATGTTGGTGGCGATGCTTTCACTGAACGTGGAGGCCTGCGCGAAGCTCCCGGTACGGCAATCGTCCGAATCGGCCGGGCCGGGAAATGCCTTTTCGGGCGATCCTTCGCAAAATCCCTATAACATTTTGGCCGTCGAACCCCGCACCCATTTCGACATCGTTATCGAACGGACCAGGGCCGCGATCATGCGGGGGACGGAAACCGCGATGAACCACTACAGTACCGGCCTTCCGGACGGTGCGATCATCGTCCCGAAGAATGCCGCCCTGAGCTTTAACGTTACCAACAATTTGCGGGAAACGACAACCGTTCACTGGCACGGCCTTAAAATCCCCAACGATCAGGACGGCCCGTTCAACGTACTTCAGCCGGGCGGAAAGGCGCAGTTTGCGTTCACTTTGGACGAGGCCGGCACGAACTGGTATCATCCGCACACCCGCCCGATTCTTCCGCAGTTGAACTCCGGCCTTTATGCGCCGTTCATCGTAAAGGAAGATTACGACTCGCAATATTCAGGCGATTACATTTTGACCCTGGACGACTGGACACTGTCCCCGAGGGGCGTCATTGACGACCGGTACGGCTCCGGCCACATGGAAGTTTTTGGTAATGTCGAAACCGTTAACAAAAAAACCGGTGCCGACATATATCCCGTCGCGTTGAAAAAAGGCGAAATTGTCAAACTTCGTTTCATCAACGCATCGACGGCCCAATGGCACACGCTTTCGCTTCCCGGACACGAATTCCGGGTAACGCATCTTGACGGGAATCCGCTCGTGGAGCCGTACGTCCGCGACAGCATAACGATTTTCGCCGGCCAAAGGGTCGACGTCGAGCTGAAGGGAATATACGACGGCGGCACGTTCTACATCGTCAACGAGCGGGACCTCGGAATGCGGATTCCGGTAGTTTATGTCGGCGCGGGAATCGAAATGAGCTCGCCGTTCGTTCCGCCTGAATCGAAAGCTTTTCCCGGCATCGCAAATAAACCCGTCGATTTTGAATACGTGCTGAACACGCAAATGGCATGGGGCGGCAACCGGCGCGGCCCCGGAATGATGGGCGGCGGAATGCCGATGGAATGGACGATCAACGGTTTGGCTTTTCCCGACGTTGCACCGACCCATCTGCGCGTCGGCGAGGTTTACAAATTGCGGTTTATCAATCTTGACAGGATGATGATGTCGATACCGCATCCGTTCCACATTCACGGCGGCCATTTTCAGATTCTCTCGATTGACGGTACGCCCGCGCCAAGGGAAATGTGGCTCGACACGGTGGAAGTGTATCCCGGCGAATATGTCGACATTGCTATCAAGTTTGACTATCCCGGTACATGGATGATGCACTGTCACGTAATCGATCACGAAGACAACGGAATGTTGACGATGCTGATGGCAGAATAACCGGAGTTCGGTCCAATCGCAGATTGGACCGAACTCCACCCGCCCTTACTCAAAACCGATTCCCGTAGCCCGGCGGTAGGGATATTGACACGCCCGTTGATGAGCCGTACAATCTTGCAGGCACCAAAAGGAGAAAGGCATGGAATATCCCAAACATCGATTCGAGTTCTTCAGCGACGGGCTTATGGCCATCGTTATGACGATTATGGTACTGGAAATAACCGTTTCCAGGGAATTTTCCTTCGAGAATATCGAGGAATTCCTCCAATCCATACTGATCTTTTTTGTCAGCTTTTTTATCGTTGGTTGGTTCATGAACAAGCATCATTACCTTATCCGGAACACGAAAACAATAACCGGAAAAATTGCCATGAAGAACCTTGTGTTCCTGTTCTTTGTCGCCTTAATACCGGCATTCACAAAAATGGTGATCGAAAACAACGCAAGTACCATTACCGTACTTGCGTACAATACCGTGTTCGTGTTGGCCAATCTTTCCTTTTTGGTTTTAGGCATCGAATCGAGAAGACAGCTCCCGAAAGAGGAGTGGCACATGTTGTTTACAACCAGAATTAGGTATCACAGACATTCCTATCTGCGTGTTTTTGTCGGCGTCATTATACTTTTGGGGCTTGCCGCAATGTCAATAGTGTTCACAAAGCTTTCGATGATTCTGTACATAATTTTTCCGGTCGCTTTTGCCCTGTTGAACATTTTTATCGAACGTGGCGAAAGGTGTATCAAGCGGAAAAAGATCGGGGAAAATGAATTGAAAATGGCTGACGATCTAGAGACAAAAAAGTAACCCGTAGAATGAACGGGAGCGTGGCAAGCCGGAATCAATGGGCTTGAAAAGCAACCGTTTTTACGCTACCTTGCTTGCAAGGAGCTTTAAAATGAACGAATATGCGATCATTCCCCAACCGGTTTCCGTCAAGTATTCGGAGGGAAACTTCTGCTGCAAGGGCATTCCCCGGCCGGTAACGGGCGGAGGTGTTTTTGAGGACGAGGCCCGCATTTTTTGCCGGCAGCTTGCGGAAAACCTGAACGTCGTCGCCGAAGGGGAAGAGCGGATACGGCTTGTCGGGGAAGGCGCCGGCGGGCAGGCCGAATCCTACAGGCTGGAAATCCGCGGCGACGAAATCCGCCTGAATGCGGGAAGCGGCGTCGGAGCCTTTCGGGGCCTGCAGGTTCTGCGTCAGCTCCTGCTTTCCGGCTTTGACGGAACCGGGTTCTCGATTCGCTGCGGCGTAATAGAAGACAAACCGCGGTTCAAGTGGCGGGGCTTCATGTTGGACTGCTCCAGGCATTTTTTCTCCGTCGACTTCATCAAAAAGATGCTGGACGCACTTTCGCTTCACCATGTGAATATCTTCCATTGGCACCTTACCGACGACCAGGGCTGGCGGCTTCCGGTCAAGGAATATCCGCTGCTTGCCGAGATCGGCGGCAAACGCTACGACAGCCGGGAATGGAGGCTGCGGGAAGGGCGGTACGGCGAGGCGGACATTCGGGAGATCGTGACCTTTGCCGCCGAACGCCATATCGAGGTGGTGCCGGAGGTCGACCTGCCGGGGCATGCCAGCGCGATCCTTGCCGCATACCCCGGACTCGGCTGTACCGGCGGGCCGTACAAGGTGGAGGAGCGTTACGGTATTTTCGACGACGTTCTCTGCGCCGGCAACGACGGGATTTTCGACCTTGCCGAGGTGTTGTTTGGCTCCCTCGCCTACCTGTTCCCCACGCAATACGTCCACCTGGGCGGCAGCGTGTTCCGTTTCGGCCGCTGGAAGCAATGCCGGTGATGCAAGGCCCGTGCGGTT
>WQZW01000007.1 GCA_009780545.1 Treponema sp. | reverse complement strand
CTTTTCGCAAAACATCCGGGGCAAATCCGGCGGACATTCCGGGCATTCTTGTCAGCAGCCACGGTCCTTTTTCGTGGGGCTCGACCGCCGGCGAAGCGGCGCACAACGCCGCCGTGCTTGAGGAATGCGCGTTTATGGCATGGCATACGTTGCAGATACGCCCCGACATTCCCGAAATGCAGCGGGAACTGCTTGACAAGCACTACCTTCGCAAGCACGGGCCCGGGGCGTATTACGGGCAGGCGGGCGTTAAGGGTCGGCAATGAAACCGTACCAACTGGGGCTTTACGAAAAAAGTATGCCGGGCACGTTAAGTCTGCCGGAAAAACTGAAGGAGGCGGGCAACTCAGGCTACGATTACCTTGAATTGTCAATCGATGAAACCGATGAAAAACTCCGACGTCTTGACTGGAACGCAAACGAAATTTGCAATCTGCGTCTTGCAATGGAAGAAAGCGGCATTCCGGTAAAATCGATTTGTCTGAGCGGCCACCGCCGGTTCCCTCTGGGAGATCCCGACGCCGACATTCGCCGCCGCAGCCTTGCCATAATGGAACGGGCCATCGTGTTGGCGGTTCGGCTGGGAGTGCGGCTTATTCAGATTGCCGGCTACGATGTGTATTACAAACCTTCCACCACCTTAACGCAGAAACTGTTTGCCGAAAATCTGGAACGCTCCGTCCGAATGGCGGCCACCGAGGGCATAACGCTGGCCTTCGAGACAATGGAAACCCCGTTTATCGACACGGTTGCTAAAGCCGCCGCATGGGTTCGCACATGTCGCTCGCCGTATTTGCAGATGTACCCCGACTCCGGCAACCTCACCAACGCCGCGCTTGCATACGGCGGCAGCGTAGCGGAAGACTTGGAAAGCGGGGCGGGACATCTTGTCGCATTGCACCTGAAGGAATCCAAGCCCGGCGTATATCGGGAAGTTCCGTATGGACAAGGCCATGTTGATTTTGCCGCCGCCACAGAAACGGCATTGCGTTTGGGTGTGCGGATGTATGTCGCGGAGTTCTGGCACAGCGGCGATGCTTGGCGAGACGAACTAACCGCAAACAACAAATTCTTGCGCGCGTTTCTGGACAGGCATACCTGAGTTAAAGTTAAAAGCCTTTTTATATATATCCTCAAAATGCCGTTCAGTAGAGCTGCGGCGATCCAGGATGCGATTTTTGCCAGGGCTTTAATTTGGAACTGTTATTAGACAGGAAATTATGCTAACAATTTTTCATCTCCAGAAGAAAGGCCTCCAATGATTCTTTTGTCGTAAAACTCCCTTGAAAAAATGAAGGGCCTCCTCCGCCTTTTCCGCCTTGATTTTCAAACGCTGCCTTGATTCGGGTACGAAGATCAAATCCCTTAACGGTACAAAATATCGCAACTTTAAGTTCCCGTGCCGAAGCCAGAACAAACATCGCACCTGCGGTTTTTCTGTTTTCCGCCTCTTTTGGAATAGCCTTACCGATGGAAAGTATTTCGGCAATGCTTTCCTCTTTGTAATATTCGATAACAGTCGCCTGACTTGCGGAATCGCAGGGCGGTACTTTATCAAGCAAGGCTGTAGCCTTCTGTCGGGCAATGATTTCTTCCAACAACTTCAGCTGCATATCTGAATTGGACGGGAGGCTATTGTTCTGTCGGGCAATGATTTCTTCCAACAACTTCAGCCGCCTTTCGAGTTGTGCAGATTTTTCTAGGAACTCGGTAACGGCCTTGCCGGTTTCGGCCGGCGGAACGTTCAGGGCATGGGATGCAAGAACGGCATTGTGACGCAGGAGGCGGCTGTCCTCCAGAACCCTGCGCCCGGCAATAAACGTAATCCGTGTCATGCCCTTATATTTTTCCGCGGAGAGGATTCGGAGCATGCCGATCTCCGCCGTCGAGATAAAGTGCGTACCGCAGCAGGGGGAAAAATCAATCCCGGTGATCTCGACCACGCGAATCACGTCCTCTCCTTGCGGCGGAAACTTTCGCAGGGGAAGCGCGGCGATATTTTCTGGCGGACAAATATGCGTCATAATAGGAAGATTTTTTTCGATTGCATCGGCAACGGCATCTTCTATCTCGAGTAATAGCGAGGCGCTCATTTCGGCCATGGCAATATCGACGGTGCAGGTTTCATCGCCCAAGTGCATCGAAACGGTATTGCTACCCGTCATGCGAAAAATTATCCCCGAAAGCAGATGTTGGCCCGTATGCTGGGCGGTAATATCCCTACGTCGGCCGTTGTCCAAAACCAGCTTTGCCGGACCGGGTCCCAACTCAGCGGAATTACAGTCCTGGTTAACGACATGAACAATCTCGCCATTTTTTTCCTGCACATCGACGATGGCCATGCCGTTGACGGTTCCCCGGTCGGCAGGCTGTCCGCCTCCTTCAGGATAGAAAATGGTTTTGTCCATGATGATGTGGGCCATGCCGTTTTCGACAGGACGGAGCTCAAGTATCTTGGCATCAAACGATTCGGGAGAGGCGTAACTATAATAAAGCCTTTCGGTTCGGTTAGTGCTCATGGTTGCATTGTACAAGGAAAAGTGATCGTGGGATAGGGTACATCGCAATCAACAACCCCGCTTGCCTTGCCGGTCGATTTCATGGCATCGTTGATGGAAAGGATTGTTACCCCGAAGTGTTTTGGGGCGGTAAACGGGCGTGAGATCACCCCGAATCGCTTTGTTCAAAGAAGGAGAGATGGAATGAAAAAAGCATTTCTGTACGCTATGGTTGCGATGATCTTTGCCGGGTGCTCGAATCGGGAAAATGTCATCGTCATCGGTTCGAAGGATTTTACCGAACAGCTTGTCATCGGGAATATCCTGCAGATTCTTGTCGACGAGAATACCGATCTTAAGACAAAGCTCGTACCCAACCTGAGTTCGAACGTCATTTTTGCGGCGATAAAATCAGGCGACGTGCATCTGTATGTCGAGTATTCCGGGACGATCTATTCCAACTATTTCGGTAACACCGAAAGGCGCAGTCCGCAGGAAGTGCTCGACATAGCGAGAACCGGTATGGAGGAACAGCACGGCATCCTGGTTCTGGGGGAGATCGGTTTCAACAATACCAACACGCTGTCGGTAAGGCAGGACACGGCGGAACGCTACGGCCTGCGGACCATCTCCGACCTTATTACGGTTGCCCCGCAGCTTACTTTGGGGGCCACGGGGGAATTCACCCAGCGTCCGGACGCATTTCCGGGCGTGCGGGCCGTGTACGGAATAGACTTTAAGGACATTGTCGTCCTTGCCGGCAATCTCCGCTATACCGCCCTGGCCAACGACAGCGTGCAGGTGATGGATGCGTATTCGACCGACGGGCTTCTGATGCGTTACGGTCTGGTTATCCTCGAGGACGACCGGGGCGTTTTCCCCTACTACCATGCCGTCCCCATAATCCGCCGGGACATCGCCGAAAAGTACCCCCAGCTTGTGCGGGTGTTGAACATGCTGTCAGGAACCCTCAACGAGGAGGGCATGCGCTGGCTGAACTACCGGGTTGACGTGGACCAGGAAGAGCCCAGGGACGTGGCAAGAAGCTTTCTCCTGCAATCCGGGCTGATAAAGCCGTAGGATTGGACGGCGGCTAAGCGCCGACCGGATTTAACCGCCGTTGCTTAGCAACAGCCCACGCCGGTTTCCCCGGCAGCGTCAACGGTATTCGCACCGGTTCTGCAAGCGGCAAAAAGTCCGTAATGCGTCTTGCGGTCTCCGATTACCCTGAACGCCTTGCCGTACCTGGTACCGGAAACCATCGGTGCGGAATTTGCGCAGACGAGCATCGGCTTGCCGGTAAAAAAGCGATGGTGATTGTCAAGGTCGAAAAAGTGGGGATGCCCCGGAATGCCGCCGTCGTAGTAGGCGACCTGTCCGTAATCCTCGCAGGTATCCTCCAGGTCGTCCAGCTTGAAGGCCCGTACCGTTCTTGACGAGAAGGTGGCAAAGCCGATCTTTTCCTCGATTTCCCTGTTGTCCGGCTCAAGGTCGCGGATGGACGTATAGCGAAAATCGTTCCATCCGCACCCGGCCATCATCCGCCTGAAATCCTCGACGTACAGCGCGCCGCTCAGGCATTCGCCCCGCAGCACCGGATTGAGGGCCAACGCCTCGGGGATTCGCCTGTCGGCAAAAACATCCGAAAAAAACAGTTCCCCGCCTGGTTTCAGCATGCGGTAAATTTCCTTGGACACTTGGCTTTTTTCCGGCGAAAGGTTGATCACGCAGTTTGAGATCACGACATCGATACTGTTGCCCGCTATGTCCAGCGATTGCAGGTCCTCGATATACCCCTGCAGGAACTTCGTGTTGGGTTCCTTGAAACCGAACCGCCGTGCTTGTTCCTCCCGGTACTTTATCGCGATCCCGATCTGCCCCTGCGTCATGTCGATGCCGATGACGCAGCCGGCCTCTCCCACCAGCCCGGATGCGATGTACACGTCCCTGCCCGTCCCGCAAACCCAGGTCGAGAACGGTTCTGCCTTCCAGCAACGGCGGCCCGCAACCGTAGAACCTTTCCAGTATTTCGTCGGCGATAAACGGGACGATTTTCTTTACGTCGTCGCTCTGACCGCCCCCGCAACAGCGGGCACTTGTTTTCAGGTCGGCGGTGCTTTGCAGTTCCCTGCCGTAGTATTTTTTTCATGTTTTCGATAATGTCGTTCACAATCAATGTCTCCTGTTTAGGTCGGGTCCGCCAAGGCATTTGCCTTACGGGAATTCAGTATTTTAAGGAAGCTTTCCGGTGGTTTCAAGTTCTGCCGGGTTTGTCATGATTTTGCGGCCGGTATTTTCCGCGCCTCACTCCCCAAATCCCTCGACCAATTCCTGCGAAATCATCCTGTCCTCGTCGAACACGTACCGGCCGCGAATTTTCTTCCCGGCCAACGCAAGCGGAAGCCAGTAGCGGTCGTCTTCCCACATCCGCTCCCAGGGAATTGCGGACAGCTCGCACCAGAAGGGATCGGCCTCGGCGCTTGCCCGTTCCACGCCCTCCCAGGAATCGGTAAAAAAAGCCTCGCCGTACAGGGCGTAGCCGGAGGTGAACTGGAAACACAGCTCGGCCCGCTTTTCCGGGGCCAGCGGTGTCAGCGAAACTTCCTCCCGGCATTCCCGAACCGCCGCCTGCACCGGAGTTTCCCCCGGCTCGATCCGCCCGCCGGGAGCGTTGACCTTGCCCTTCCCGAGCCCGGTCTTCTTCAGTATCAGCAAAACCCTGCCCCGTTCCCTGTCGGTGATGTACACGATCACGGCACGTTCGGTAGGCTGCCATGTGGCCCAATCAATGTCATGGTAAGACTTCATCCTCCTACGGTAGCACTTAAGGAAAGGATTGTACAGGAATCTTCCCGAAACACTAAAGCAATTTGAGGTTTCGCTCCCTAGTAATGGTAGGAGAACACAACGATGACGAGACCGAAATGGTTAAGATTGCCCGCACTGCTCCTGGTTTTGATCGCCGCTCTTGCCGGTTGCGGCGGACAAGGCGAGGGAAAGTCGGCCGAAACCGAGGAAACTTCCCTTACGATCATGAGCTGGAACCTGCAACTGCTCTTTGACGGGACCGAGGACGGGACGGAATATGCCGAGTTCCGGGAATCCGCAGGTTGGAACCGGGAGAAGTACATGGCCCGGCTGAACGCCATCGCCGGTGCCTTGGCCGAACTGGATTCCCCGCCGGACGTTATCGCCATGCAGGAAATCGAGTCGGCGCGGGTCGTCGCCGACCTTGCGTCCGCCCTGCCGAACCTGGGCTATAACTGGGCCTACTTTGCCGGGAAGCCCGGAATGGCCCTGGGGATCGGGCTGATCAGCAGATTTCCCGTCGAACGGGCCGTTTCGCACTCGGCCTTTATCGAAGGCGATCTTATCCCGCGGCCGGTTCTGGAGGTGGAAGTTAGGGTGAGGGAGGCCGGCGGCGAAGGCCGGGCGGAGGAAAGCGGTTCGGTCCTGCTCTTCGTCTGCCATTGGAAGTCCAAGCTCGGCGGGGAGGACAAGACCGAAAGTACCCGCATGGCTTCGGCTCGGGTGATTCTGCGGAGAATACGGGAACTTGCCGAACTACGGCCGGAGCTGCCGGTCATCGTGGTCGGCGACCTAAACATCAACCACGACGAATTCCTGAAGGGCGGCGGCCTGGCGATGAAGTCCCTCGTTCCGGACAGCCGGGCGGCGGCGGAGCTTGCCCTTGCGTATCGGCCGGCCGGCATTCCCCGTTCGGGCCAGCGGGACTTTATCGTCATCAGCCATGAGAAGCCGCCTGCGGCCCGGCACTTTCCGGCCGGAACCGTTGCCCTGTACTCGCCATGGACCGTGGAAAAGTCAGGCGGATCGTATTTTTTTCGGAATTCATGGGAAACCATCGACCACTTCCTCCTTTCGCCCCGGTTTTTCGGCCCCGCGGGTTGGGAGTTCGTCGACAGCCGGGTCCTCGACGTCCGGCCTTTCGTCGACCAGGCCGGCAAACCCAATGCCTACAATCCCAGGACCGGCCGGGGCCTCAGCGATCACCTGCCGATAATGTTGGTTTTGAGATTGCCGGAGTGAAGTTGCAGCCGGCAAATGCGGGGTGGCCCATCATCCTTCGGATGATGGGCTAAGGGGATTTGCTCTGCAAATCTCCACGCTTTGGTTGACAGAAGGTTGGTGGAGGTAGTCCAATCTACCGGAGGGTTGCTATGAACAGTTCCAGGTTGGGAAGGGAGGGAGAGGATAGGGCGGTCGAGCTGTTGCGGGAGTCGGGGCTGAGCATTGTCGAACGAAACTTCCGTTGGCGGAGCGGGGAGGTGGACATTATCGCCATGGACGGGGAGACGCTGGTCTTCGTCGAGGTTAAGTCCTGGTCCACGATGGGGATAGAGAATCTTGCCTACGGAGTCGATGCCGAAAAGCAGGCGAGGATCATAGAAACCGCTAATTATTTTCTGAGCTTAAATCGACAATATGAACATCGGGCGATTCGCTTCGACGTTATTTTTGTGGCAAAAAGGGCTGTCACCCATCTTGCATCGGCCTTTATGGAGACTGTATGATAATAGGAGAAGCGGCCGGTTCGGAACGGATCGAGCGGCTCCGGAAGGACATCGACGACAGGGACTATGTTCGTGCCGCCATCCAGAGAATAGCCCTCGTGCTGAGCGACGGGCTGATCGAAAGGGCGCGCAAAGAGGGAAGGCATGAAAGACAACGCAAGAGAGGGCGAGGCTAGGCGGAACAACAACCGGAAGAAACGGCGGCGCCCGGATGCCCCGGTTCAGGCGCACCATGCCCAGGGTTCCGATTCCGGCAAGAAGAAGGCTCAGGCGAAAAAGCCCCAGAAGAGCAAGAAGTCGGTTTTCGTTGCCCTGGTGAACGAGGCCAGGCTCGAGCGGCGGCCCGTGGGCAATGTCCAGCGGCTGAAGTGGGTGGCACCGGAACTGCCGAAGGTCGATCTGGAGCCGGAAATCTGCGTTTTGTGCGAAAAGCCCATCGACGAGTTCGCCACGGTGGTTTCGGATCACGAGAGCGGAAGGCCGGCACACTTCGACTGCGCCGTCAACCGAATCGCCGAAAGGGAGCATCTTGAGGAGGGCGACAGGGTAGGCTACATAGGCGGCGGGCGGTTCGGCATCATCAAGTTCGACAATCCGGGGGATCCGAAAAAGTTCAAGATTAAAAAAATTCTGGAGTGGGAGAAAAAGGGGGATCGTTCGAAGTGGCGGACCGCACTTAGCGAACATTTCTCCGGTACATGATATGGATAAAATGAACGAAGATGATGTCGAGCTGAAATCCAATTTCTTTACTCACCCGAAAATTGTCGAATATATGGGCCTGCTCGAGGAAACCGGAATCCTGCCCCACATTACCGCCGTCGTCCATGAGCTGGAAAGCTACAAGTCGTTGCTTGCCCGTGGCGCAAGCATATTGAGCCGGAGCAGCATGGACGGGGTTTTCGATGCGGCGATGCGCTGGCTGGGAAAGCAGTACGGGACTTCCTTCGTGGGATTTATCTGGAAGTCGGTTCAGGACCGCTCCGTCGTCAACATCAGGCTGTACCGGGATTCGACTCTTGTCAGGCCGAAGCTGCACGTTCAGGACCTTACCGAACTCGAAGCCTTTTTTGTCAAGTTTCCCACTCCGACAACTTTTTCCGAACTTACAAAATACATTAAAAATAGCGAAACCATTGATACCATCGGCGAACTGGAACCGGAAATCATTTTTCCCATTACCAGTCCCTACAACCTTTACGGGCTTATCCTTGTTGGCGGCAAATCGCCCGAGGGACAGTATACCGACATGGAACTGGTCTTTATGCGGCGGCTGGTGCTGTTCGTGTCCAATGCCATCAAAAGCCACCTGCAATATGAAAATTCGCTGTACGACCTGAAGACAGGGCTTTACAACCACGATTTTTTTATGAGCCGGGTGAATGAAGAAATCAGCAGGACCAGAAGGGACGAATGCACCTCGTCGGTGATCGTTATCGATGTTGACAAGTTCAAGCACTTCAACGACACCTACGGGCATATCGCGGGCGACCAGGTACTCAGGTCCATGGTTCAGGTGATCAAGCAGAGTATCCGCAGTGTGGATGTTCCTTCCCGTTTCGGCGGCGAGGAATTCACGATACTGCTGCCCCATGCCGATGCCAATACCGCATGGCTGGTCGCCGAACGTCTGCGGACCAACGTCATGAAGATGAAGGTCGATTGGGAAACTCCCCTTTCTGAAGTGACGATCAGCCTCGGGATTTTTTCCTTCGGCAACAAGGACAGTCACATGACCACCAACGATATAATCCGCCGGGCCGACGAGGCGATGTACGCATCGAAAATCGCCGGCAGGAATCGCACCACGAGCTGGCAGCCGGACATGAACAGCTTTTGCCCAAAGGCTCCGGAGGAGGAAAAATGATCGGCGTAATCGGGGCTCTGGAAAAAGAAGTCGCGCTCCTGCGGGAACTGATGTCGGATGCGAAAACGAGCAGCTCCGGCGGTTTCGAGTTTCACTCGGGAAAAATCGAGGGGAAGGACGTGGTCGTCCTGCTCTGCGGCGTGGGCAAGGTAAACGCCGCCGTGGGTTGTTCGCTTTTGTTGCAACTGTTCAAGCCGGAACTTGTCGTTAATACCGGTTCGGCCGGGGGAATTGCCTCGGGGCTGAACTTCGGCGACGTGGTGGTTTCATCCGGGCTGCTGTACCACGATGTCGATGTTACCGCTTTCAATTACGCGCCGGGCCAACTGCCGAAGCTGCCGCAGGTTTTTTCCGTGGACGAGGATCTTATCGTCAGGGCGGAAGATGCCGTCGACCGGCTCAAGGCGGAAAAGGTTCTGCCGGAAAGCTTCAATCACCTGCGCGGCGTTATCGGTTCCGGCGACAGTTTTATGTGTCGCCGGGAAGACATCGAGAGGATCAAGAAAACTTTTCCGGAAGTCGCCGCCGTGGAAATGGAAGGAGCGGCCATTGCCCATTGCTGCAGGCTTTTCGGCACCCGCTTTCTGGTGATACGCGCCCTTTCGGATATTGCCGGCGAGGAGTCGCCGGTAACTTTTGACGAATTCCTGCCGATAGCCTCGAAGCATTCGGCACACATAGTTGTCCGCATAATAAGGAACAGTTAGTATGGAAAAGATCGCAAGCTTTACGGTGGACCACCTCAGGCTGAAGCCGGGCGTCTACGTTTCCCGCCGGGATACCTTCGGGCCGACCACGCTCACCACCTTCGACCTCCGCTTCAAGGAGCCGGGCAAGGAACCGGTGATGGACGTTCCGGCCCTGCACAGCATCGAGCACCTCGGCGCGACCTTCCTTCGCTCCCACAAGGAGTGGGCCTCCCGCATCGTGTACTTCGGTCCCATGGGCTGTCGCACCGGCTGCTACCTGATCGTCGAGGGAACGCCGGATTCACGGGCGATCCTCCCCCTGCTGCGGGAGATGCTGGGCTGGATAGCTTCGTTCGAGGGGGCGATTCCGGGTGCCTCGGCGGTGGAATGCGGCAACTGGCAGGACCAGAACCTTGCCATGGCGAAGTGGGAATGTGGCCGCTATGCCGCGCTTCTCGCCGATCCGGGCCCGGAAAACCTCAATTACCCCGCATAAAACCCGAATTTGACGAGTAGCCGAGCCTGTCCGACCCCTTTGGAGGACCGGGCAGGTCGCGCCCAAAATTGATTCCCTGATTGTATCCGGGGGCACATGCCCCGCCATTCATGGCGGGATTGTTGATTTTTGTACAATAACCTTGACATACCTTCAGGATGGGGTTATGATGTACAGCGATAGCAAGGTTTGCGGCGGAACCTGCCGCTGATGGCCCGGTATCTCTGCTATTGGACGGTAGGCGAAATGCTTACCATTGGATGTTGGAGGGTCTTGGTCGTTTGGGGAGGCGATATGATACGGTTCGAGGGTATTACAAAAAAATACGGGGACGATGCGGTCCTGTCCGATATTTCCTTCAGCGTGGACAAGGGGAATCTCGTGGTGCTTATCGGTCCGAGCGGATGCGGCAAGACTACGTTGTTAAAGATAGTAAACCGCCTGATAAAGCCCACTTCCGGCAATGTCTATGTCAATGGCGAAAGTATTTTTGACAGGGACGAGATAGAGCTTCGCAGGAATATCGGCTATGTTATTCAGCAGACGGGACTTTTTCCGCATATGACGATAAGGCAGAATATCGAGATTATTCCCATGCTTCAACGTAAGGACAAGCGGGAGATTAGGGAAAAAAGTCGGCAACTGATGGAGATGGTTGGGCTCGATCCGGACCAGTTCCTGGACCGGTATCCCTCGCAGCTTTCGGGCGGACAGCAACAGCGGATCGGCGTCGCGCGGGCCTTTGCCTGCGATCCGGAGGTAATCCTGATGGACGAGCCTTTTTCCGCCCTCGACCCGCCGACAAGGCTTCAATTGCAGGAGGAGCTTGCCCAACTGCAGCTCAGCGTTCGCAAGACCATCGTGTTCGTCACCCACGACATGGACGAGGCGGTAAAAATTGCCGACAAGATATGCATCCTCAACGAGGGCGGCGTCGTGCAGTATGATACCGTGCAGGAAATTATGAGGAATCCCGTCAATGAATTTGTCGTCGGCTTTATCGGCAAAAACCGGATATGGTCATCGCCTGAATACATCAGTGCGAACGATATTATGATTCACAACCCGACATGCACGAGCCCGGAAAATACCGTCCTGCGTTCCCTTCACAAGATGAACATAAACCGGGTCGACAGCCTTTTGGTTACCGACAAACAGCGAAAGTTATTGGGAATTGTCTTTGCGAAGGATCTTAGGGACATTACCGAAAAAAATACCCTGGTATCGGAGGTGATGCATACGGACTTTGATTCGGTGAAGCTTGATACGAACATCGTCGAGATACTGCAACTTGCCAACAACAGCAGCAGGTCGTCGTTTCCGGTGATCGACGACCAGAAAAACCTCTACGGACTTGTCACCAAGTCGAGTCTTCTTACCGCCGTAAGCCAGCAGTACATTGCCGACGAGGAGGTTGCCGGTGCCGCTGTTTGAATATTTTGCAAGAAACATTGCGACGATCTTAATAAGGCTGGAGGAGCATATCCGCATAACCGGAATCTCCGTGGCGATGTCCGTCATCATCGGCGTTCCCCTGGGCACGTTGATCAGCTACCTGAAACCGATGAGCAAACCGACGCTTGCCGTAACCAATGTCGTGCAGGCGATTCCGAGCCTTGCCCTGCTGGGTTTTCTGGTTCCCATTCTCGGCATCGGGGCAAAGCCGGCGATCTTTATGGTCATTGTGTACTCGCTACTGCCCATTGTCAAGAATACTTTCACCGGACTTTCCACGATAAATACCGAAATGATCGAGGCCGCCAAGGGAATTGGCATGACCCGTCTGCAGATTTTGCTGAAGGTGAAAATGCCCCTTGCCCTGCCGATGATAATGGCCGGCATTCGGATCTCGGCGGTAACGTCCGTCGGTTTGGTAACGATTGCCGCCTTCATCGGTGCCGGCGGACTTGGGCTGACCATCTACACCGGGATAAGTATGGTGAATCCGACTATGGTGCTTGCCGGGGCGATTCCTGCCTGCCTGCTTGCCCTGTTGGTCGATTTTGTGGCATCGTTGATAGAAAGGATCGTTACCCCTAAGTGTTTTCGGGGCGGCAAACGGGCGTAAAATTAACATAAAAGGAACGGCATCAATGAGAAAAATGTTTTTGTACGTTGTTATCGCAATGTTTTTTGTCGGATGTTCAGGTCGGGAGGACGTGGTCGTCATCGGTTCCAAGGACTACAGCGAACAGCTTATCATCGGGAATATACTGCAGATACTTATCGACGAGAACAGCGAGCTGAAGACAAGGCTCGTACCCAACCTCAGTTCCAATGTCATTTTTGCCGCGATAAAGTCCAGCGACGTGCATCTGTACGTGGAATACTCGGGCACGATTTATTCCAACTACTTCGGCAATACCGAAAGGCGTTCCCCGCAGGAAGTGCTTTCGATAGCGAGAACCGGCATGGAGCAACACGACATTCTGGTTTTGGAAGAACTCGGTTTCAACAATACCTACACGCTGTCCGTCCGGCAGGACACGGCCGAACGCTACAACCTGCGTACCATTTCCGATCTTGTCCCGGTCGCCCCTACCCTCGTCCTCGGCTCGACCAACGAATTCACCCAGCGTAACGACGGGCTGTTGGGCGTGCAGGCCGTGTACGGAATAGACTTTAAGGACATAGTCGTTCTTGCCGGCAATCTCCGTTATACCGCCCTGGCCAACAACAACGTCCAGGTGATGGACGCATATTCCACCGACGGGCTTCTGCTCCGCTACGACCTTGCCATCCTCGAGGACGATCTCGGGGTATTTCCCTACTATCATGCCGTGCCGATAATCCGCCGGGACATTGCCGAAAAGCACCCGGAACTAGTGCCCCTGCTGAGCAGGCTGGCCGGTACTCTCGGTGATGACAGTATGCGGCGGCTGAACTACCGGGTCGATGTCGACCAGGAGGATCCGAGGGAAGTTGCAAGGAGCTTTCTGGTCCAGGCCGGGCTGATAGGGCAGTAGTCGGGTTTGGAGCCCTGCAAGGCAAAGCTCCGCCATTTGTTGATAAGAGTTGCCGAATTCCTAATCCGCGGTAACCTAACCTTTAACCTCCGGCCCCGAGTTGAGGGCCGGAAGGTTTTCCGCTTCGGGGGATTCCAAGCCGAAGCGGCGGGAGAGGCGTTCCAGGTGGCTGGCGATGAAGAGGGCTCCGTAGATGCTGAGAGCGAGGCCCATGGTAATGCCGATCGCAATGATGAACGAAGTTCCGGAGGCGAGGGCGACCCTGTTGAAGTCCATCCCAAAGAAAATCGTCGCCATCGAAACCAGCAGGACAAGGCCGGCGATGGTCCAGCCCCTGAACGAAAAGCCTTCGGGAACGGCGGCCTGCGTGTCGGCAAGGTCCTCGACCGCGATGGTCGACATAATGGCATCTTCAAGGCCGGGAGATTCCGGCAGAAAATCCTCGCGGAGAATCTTTTTGCAGAGATTCAACCGCCTGAGCTTTTCCCTGCAGGCCGGGCAGAACAGAAGATGCATTTCGATTTTAAGGCTTTCAAGAAAACCGGAATTGGCAAAATCACCGAATCCGCCGTCTTCATTGTCGTACATGCTGTCAATGACTTTTTTACAGTCCATTTTGACTCCTTTTAATTTCATCCTATACGATACCTTCAAGGGATTCCCGGAGGAGCTTCTTGGCCCTGAACACATGCGACTTTATCGTGTTCACCGGGAAGCCGGTAATCGCTTCGATCTCCTGATAGGAACGCTCAAAAAAGAAAAACATGTCGATGCAGATTCGGTAACGTTCCGGCAGATCCTCAAGCGATGCGAGCACCGCTTCCTTGGCCGCCTTGCGGAGCAACTGCTGTTCCGGCGAGCTTCCGTTCGGGTTGTTCCGTTCCGGATCGATTTCCTCGCTATCTTCGGCAAGGCTTCGATACTCCTTCCTGCGGTTTACGCCGTTCAGGGCCGTGTTGTAGGCGATCTTGTACAGCCAGGTCGAAAACCTCGAACGACCTTCAAAGCCGGAAAGGTTTCGGTAGGTTTTAAGAAAAACTTCCTGCACGAAATCCCTGGCATCCTCCACATTATGGAAGAAAGCCATGCCCATTCCGTAGACATAGGACTCGT
Source organism: Treponema sp. (assembly GCA_009780545.1). The sequence continues at coordinate 264 of WQZW01000007.1, read as the reverse complement.
AACGCCTGACCAGCAACCGAAAAAGATTTTTTTCGCCGCCAAGTACCTGCCTGACAATTACCGAATCGCGGTCAGGGCCTTCATCGCTCATCTGGTCCTGTCGGTCCGTTTGAGCAGGTAGAAGCTGAGAAGCCCGACTCCCAATGACAGGGGGATTATCCCTCCGAGCAGCCCGTAGGTCCTTCCGGTCATTACCGCAAGGAATACCGTGAGCGAAAGCCCCACGCTGCCCAACAAAAGGCCGGCAAGCAGGCTGAAGGAAAG
>WQZW01000006.1 GCA_009780545.1 Treponema sp. | reverse complement strand
TCGGCGAGGTACTCGATGCCGAGAAGTTGGGCCCCGCCGCCTGTCAGCACCACCCCCCCGGAAAGCGGGCGGTTCAGGAACAGGCCGTCCAGCTTCTCCCGAACCATCTCGAATATCTCCTCCATTCGGGGCTTGGTGATCCTGAAGACGTGGGAACGGGGGATGGAAACGGTGGACCGGCCGGTGATGTCCTTGATAAGGATGTCGTCGTCCCCGTCCTCGAGCATCGTTTCCCAGCAACAGCCGTACTCGCACTTTATCCTTTCGGCCTCGTCGAACGGAATGCTCTTCAGGGCGGAAATGTCCTTGGTGATGTCGTTGCCGGCAAGCGGGACGGTGAAGGTCGAGAAAGGCGCCCCGTCGTAGTAGACCAGGACGTCGGTGGTTCCGGCCCCGATGTCGATAAGCACCACCCCGCATTCCCTTTCCTCGGAGGTAAGGACGGCGCGGCCCGCGGCCAATGCCTGCAGGAGGAGGTACTTGTTGGACTCGAAGCCGGCACGGTTGACGCAGCGGAGGAGGTTCTTCATGCTGGTAACCGAAGCGGTGATGATGTGTATCTCGGCCTCCAGGCGTACCCCTATCATCCCCAGCGGATCCTTGATGCCCCGGTGGTCGTCCACGATGTAGGATTGGGGAATCGTCTGGATGATCTGCCTGTCCAGGGGAACCACTATGGCGCGGGCCGCCTCGATGACGCGGATGACGTCCTCCCTGCCTATCTCCCGATTCTCCCGTTTCTGGCCGGTGATGGCGACCACGCCGCGGGAGTTGATCCCCTCCACATGCCCCCCGCCGATGCCCAGCCAACACCGCTGTATCTTGTAGCCGCACATGTCCTCGGCGGTTTCGATCGCGTCGAGGATGGACTTGATGGTGGCGTCTATGTTCACCACCACCCCCTGCTTGATTCCGGTGGAGGGGCGTATCCCTATTCCGGTGATCTCGATCCCGCCCTTTTCGTTGCGTTCCCCGATAACCGCACATATCTTGCTGGTACCCACGTCCAGTCCCACGATCACGTCCGTCACGATCCGGCACCTCCCCTGCCCAATACCCCTATTCCCGACCTCAGATCGATCTCTTCCGGAGCCCGGCCACCCTGGCGGGTTTCCACGTCGAGCATAAGCAGTGCGTAGTAGATGTCCTTGGCGGTGATGTTGCCGCCAAACAGCAACCTCGTCCCGCCGCCTATGGGAAAAAGGGCCAGATCGAAACTGTCGTTCTCGTTCCACCGCACGGCGATCTCCGAGATCGCCTGCCATATCTCCGGGTCCGAATCGGTTATCTCCCCGATCCGCCTGAACAGGGGCAGTATCGGGTCCGGCAGCCGGGAACCCACGCTCAGGAAAATCGCATCCCGGTACAGGCCGGAAACCACCGGAAGCCAGGTCGGGGGACTGTCGGCAAGTCCCTGCCCGACCATAAAGGCCACGCCGTAACGGTCGAAGTACACCGGCTGCATCCGGCCGCTTACCCGCAGGAGGCCCACGGCAACGGCGACCCGGGGCTCCAGGAAGATCGAAATCCTGTCCGGAAAACTCTTGGTAACCTTGACCGATTCGACCAGGGGATGTTCGGCAAGCAGTTCCTGCACCTTGCGGGCATTGACCGAAAGGTAGGTGGCCCCCGTTCCGAGGCCGGCCGCCCGAATGACGGCGGCCCCGTCAAAGCCCGGAAAGCCGGAAACATGCACCGCGGCCGGAACCACCGTGGGAATGACGAAAAACCAAAGGAGCAGGCCGCCGATGACCAGGGGAAAGGCCAGCATGAAGAACCGCTTGAAGGCATTCTCCAGCCTGCGCGGAACTTCCTGCGGTTCCCCCTCCGTTTTTCGGTTGCCGGTTTGCGGATCGGCGGCGGGCTTCCCCTCGGGTCCGGGGGAATCCTCGTCCTCCTCGACAAAGACAAAATCACCAAGCATCGTATCTTTCTCCCTCAGGCGACAGCACCTGCCGCCTGGCCAGATTGACCAGCAGCGCCGACGCGCACAGCGTCATCAGCATCGAGGAACCTCCGGATGAAACGAAGGGAAGGGCCATCCCGGTGGTGGGAATCACTCCGGCGACCACGATCACGTTGAACAGGGTCTGCATCACGATGGGAGTCACCAGCCCGAAGGACAGAAGCCGCGCGAACCGATCCCTGCCGCGCCAGACCAGGAAAAAAACGATGCCGGAAAAAACGGCCAACAGGGCAAGGTGGACGAAAACCCCGACCAGGCCGAACTCCTCGACGTAGGAGGCGAACACGAAGTCGCCGTGCACCTCCGGGACGCGGGTCTTCACCACTCCCTGCCCTATCCCCCGGCCGAAAAATCCCCCCGACCTTACCGCCTCCATGCTGGTGTCGCTCTGGCTGATTCCGCCGGAGGGATTGAAGAACCGGTATATCCGCTGGTACCAACGCCCGCCGGGATCTCCCCAGATGAGCTGGTACAGGATCAGGGAAAGCAGGACCCCGCCCAGGGCGAACCAGCCGAGACGGATGCCGGCGACGAAGCAGACGGTAAGGCCGATCACCACGATGAGCACCGCCTCGGAGAAGTTGCTCTGCTGGATCACCAGAAAGCCGAAAACGCCGGTGACGAATGCCGGCGGAAGCGGCCCGTAAAAGAAATTGTCCTGCCGGTCGGCGTTCTTCTCCAGGATGTAGGCCAGGTACAGGGGCAGGACGACCTTGATCATCTCCGAGGGCTGGAAGCTGAACTCGCTGCCGCCGATCCGTATCATAATCCATCGCCTGACGTCGACCGCCGGATCGAAGTTGCCCTTTTGGAAAAAGGGCAGAAGGGGAAAGATGTTCAAGAGGACGGTAACCGCCACGAGAAAGGAGATCGCCCAACCGGTCCGCAGGGAATCCAGCCGGATCAGGGCAAGGATGGGAAAGATCACGATCATGATGGCACAGGCGGCGACGTTGCCGGCAATCGGCGTCCAGCCGTCCTTGAAACGCCAGGGCTGGTTCAGGGCGAACTGGTACGAGGCGGAATACAGGGTAACGAGCCCGAGCAGGGTGAGCAGGATTATGCTCGCAAGGAGAATAAGATCGTATCGAAATCCTGTCTCTTTTCGCCCCAAATCTAACATGGCACCCCTATTGTATCGTCAGTATCGAAAGGGCAATGATGGCGAACAGCCCGCCCAGTATCCAGAAGCGGATGACGACCTTCGTCTCCGCCCAACCGGAAAGCTCGAAATGGTGATGAAGCGGGGCCATTTTGAAAATCCTCTTCCCCCGGAGCTTGAACGACGCCACCTGGATGATCACCGATGCGATCTCCAGAACGAACACCCCGCAGATGATAAAGATCAGAATCTCTATCTTGAGGATCAGGGCGATGACGGCAACGGTCCCGCCCAGGGAAAGGCTGCCCGCATCTCCCATAAAGACCTCCGCCGGATGGGCGTTGAACCAAAGAAAGCCGACCAACGAGCCGATCATGGCAAGGCAGAACACGGCGATCTCGCCGCCGCCCGGAATGAAGGGAATCCCCAGGTAGCCGGCAAAGTCGAAACGACCGGCCAGGTAGGCGATGGCCGTCAGGGTGATGAAGACCATGATGAGAAGCCCCGAAAGAAGTCCGTCAAGCCCGTCGCCGAAATTCACGGCATTCGAGGCGCCGACCACCAAAAGCAGGGCGAAGGGAACCCACAAGGGCCCCATGTCGATGACCAGGTTCCTGAACAGCGGCACCTGAACCCGGCCGATTTCCGGCCCCCCCGAAAAGTACAGGTACAGGACGATGCCGAGGGCCACGGAAAACTGCCCGACCAGCTTGACCCAGGCCGGAAGCCCGTCCGAATTGCGGAGCCTTACCTTGAGAAAGTCGTCGAGGAATCCGACCAGGCCGAAGGCAACGAGCGAGATCAGCAACAGCCAGACGTAGTTGTTCCTGACGTCGCCCCACAGAAGCATGGAAAGCAGCATCGAACCTATGACCAGAAGCCCGCCCATTGTCGGCGTTCCGGACTTTACCAGATGGGTGGCCGGCCCTTCCTGCCGGATGGACTGCCCGACCTTGAGCTTCCGCAGCGCCTGGATCGCCCGCGTCCCGAAGAGAAAGCAGATCAGCAAGGTGGTGATCGCGCCGTAGGCTCCCCGGAAAGTGATGTAGCGGAAGACGTTGAGGGGGGAAAAGTACACGACCAGCGGTTCGAACAGCTCCTTAAACATCGCCGTCCTCCTGCAGGACCGGGAACAGCCTTTCCATTTGGCAGCCGCGGGAACCCTTGAGCAGCACCAGGTCGCCGTCCCGCTTCCGGGAACCGACCTCCCGGATCAGTTCCTGCATGTCGTTGGTGTGGAAAACTTCCATGCCGGAAGGTTTCAGGAATTTGATTTCGGCGAACGCCGCCTCCATCTCCCGGCCGAACAGGAAGACCAGTTCCGCGCCGGAAGCGGCAAGGAGCCTTCCGGCCTCGCGATGGGCGGCCGGCGCCTCCTCCCCAAGTTCGAGCATGTCCCCGATGACGTACATCCGACGGCCGGGCCGGTCCAGGCTTTGGCAGAAGTCCAGCACGGCCCGCAGCGACTGGGGATTGCTGTTGTAGCAGTCCTTCAGCACGGTAACCGAACCCTGCAGCACCTCGCCGCGGGCGAACAGGGGCCGCACGCCGGCGATTCCCTCCCGCATGGCGGCAAAATCGGAGACCAATTCCTGGGCAACGGCAAGGGCGGCAACGGCGTTCGCCAGGTTGTGCCTCCCCGGAAGGGCCAGCCGAACCGGTCGCCCGTCGATCGTCAGTTCGCTACCTTCGAGTCCCAGCGACCTTGTTCCGCCCAGGCCCCGAATCGACTTTTCCCCGTAGAACGCGGTCCGGCACTCCAGGCCCTCGGCAAGGGCGTCCCGGTACGGGGAATCCTCGGGGATCAGGGCAAGGCCGTTTTTGCCGAGGCCGGAAAAAATGGTTTTTTTCTCCTCAAGTATGCCCCGCTGCGAACCGATGATTCCGAGGTGGGCGGTCCCGACATTTGTCACCAGAGCGATTTGGGGATTGAGGATGCGGACCAGCCGGGCCATTTCCCCCCGCGCGGAAATCCCCAGCTCGAAGATGCCGACCTCGTGTTCCGACCTGACCTCGAACGCCGCCAACGGAAAACCGGTCTCGGAATTGTAGTTTCCGGGATTCGCCACGACGCACATCTTCCTGCCCACGATGGCGGCGGCGATCTCCTTGGTGGTGGTCTTGCCGGAGGAACCGGTTATCCCGACGCGGATCAGGCGGGGATATTTTTCAAGATAGGCCGTTGCCGCATCCTGAAGGGCGGCCAACGTGTCCTCCACGACGATCAGGGTACGGCCCATGGTGGCGGCAAGGGTTTCCAGGTCGAGCCTCCGGCAGTCCCGCCTTGTTACCAGCGCGGCGGCGGCCCCAAGGGAAAAAGCCCCGCAGACAAAGCTGTGTCCGTCCATCACCGTTCCGGGAAGCGCCGCGAACAGCGAACCCTCGCGGGCCTTGCGGGAATCGATGCACACCGAGGAAAAGCCCGCCGTCCGGGAAGCCCCTTCCGGACGGATTTCTCCCCGGGCGGCGAGGGCCAGTTCGCCGAAGTTCATCAGGACGCTTTCAGCGGGCATTGCCCCTCCCTATGATCACCAAGGTAAGTTCCTCGGCGGACAGCCGCCTCATCCGAAACCGTTCCCATGCCTCCCGTTCCAGACGGTCGATGGAGAGAAGGTCGGCGATTTCGGCGGCAAGCTCCCGGCCTTCCTCGATAAGGTTCTGCTGTTCCCTCTCAAGTTGCCTGAGCTCATGACGGATCCTGCCGGCCTCGTTCGACTGCCAGGCGTTGATGCCGAGAAAAACCGGCAGGGAAAAGACCACAACGAACAACAATGCATAGTTCCTATTCATTCGGTGCCATATCCTTTATCTTTTCTATCACCCTGAGCCTCGCGCTTCGGGAAGGCGGATTGAGCCTTCTCTCATTATCATCGGCAACAAGGCCCTTCCGGGTGAGCAGACGTACCGTAGGCCCCCCACATTTGCAAATTGGCACTTCGGGCGGACAGGAGCACCGCAGGCTTTTCTGGCGAAAAAAGCCCTTGGTCTGCCTGTCCTCTTTACTGTTGAAAGTGATCACCCCCAGCCTTCCCCCAGGCTTGAGATGCCGAAGCGCCTCCTCAAGGAGATTGGGGAGCGTCCGGATCTCCCCGTTGACGGCGACTCTCAATGCCATGAAAGTCTTCGTGGCCGGGTGCAGATGCCCCCGCCGATAGGCGGCCGGAACCGCCCTCACCACCAAATCCCGGAGGGCGAAACTGGTCGTTATCGGCGACCGCTTCCTCCCCTCCACTATCGCCTTCGCTATGCGCCTGGAATACCGTTCGTCGGCATTCCCGTACAGCAGGTCGGCGATGGCCTTTTCGTCCATCCCGGCAAGAAGCCCCGCGGCCGAAACCCCGGCGGAAGGATCGATACGCATGTCCAGGGGCTCGTCCTTCGCGAAGCTGAACCCCCTGTTCCCCTTGAGATAGTGATACGAGCTGACCCCGAGGTCGGCGAGTATCGTGTCCGGCCTCCGCCCGTCCTCCGGGTACCCAGCGAAAAAGTCCTGGGCCCGTCCCCGGTAAAACCGGACACGGTCGGAGAAGGCCTCAAGCCGCCGTTTGGCCACTTCCTGAATTGCGCCGTCGGCATCGATTCCGAGGATGGAAAGATCGGGGTACTTGGAAAGCAGGGCGTAGCTGTGTCCGCCTTCTCCCATAGTCGCATCGATCATAAATTCAGCCTCTCCCCTCGGCGCCAGAAACTCCAAGACCTGGCCCAACAGAACCGGAACATGGACCGCCTGCTCCATCACCCAAATCCTTCCCGGAGGGGGAAAAAACCTGCTCCTCCACCACCGCCTTGAAATCGTCCCCGGTGGCCTGGAAATAGCCATCGTAGCGATCCTTCGCCCAAATTTCCACAAAATAATCCTGCCCGACAATAATGCAGTCCCTGGTTTCGGAAAACTTACCGTATTCGCGGAGACTCAGGGGGATCGGAATCCGTCCCTGTTTGTCCAGTTCGACCGTCTGCTGGGCGTTCCATCTCCGCCTTACCAGCAGGCTCTGGTTTTTGGACAGGGCCTGATCCTTCTGGAGCCTCCACTGTTCCTTGGGAAAAAGCCAAAGGCAGGATTCGTCGCCCCGGAGCAGAATCAGCTCGCTGCCCTCCACGACTTCCCGTAGCTGCCGGGGGATGCTGAGACGTCCGATATCGTCGATCTTGCCGGCATATTCCCCGGTCAATTCGGCTCCTGCCATCCGTTATCCAACTTTCCTTTAGGTTTTTGGGCTAGGAACCAGGCTATTCCAGCTAGATTCCCGTTCTCCCCTGTTCTTCCCGCAAGATAAGGAATAGCATAACTCCCCATACCTTGTCAAGTGAGAAAAGAGAAAAAAGGCCCACAATCGTAAAAAAGGGAGAAAAAAGAGATGAAATCGACAAAAAAATTGCTTTATTTGAAGAAAAACTTCATTCAACTACACATTCGTATAGTGATTCGGCGCAGAAGAAACAACAACCCCGCCATGAATGGCGGGGTTGTTGTTTGGGTAGGGTGATTTTCGGAGGGTACTTACCCTTTTAACGCCCTAAAGGGCGGGGTATGTACCTTCCGAATGCAATCAATTTTTTGCGGAAGCCGAACCTGCGCAGACCCGACAAAGCCGACTTGGCTCGGAACTTTGAAGCCAAAACTCCGCCCATTTGCCCCGTAACCCAAAGCATGGAGATTTGCGAAGCAAATCTCCATAGCTAATCCGCCACCGGCGGATTAGCCTTCCATTTCCGGGCACGCGAAGTAACCGCGACCCGATAGAGGAAACTCCTTCCGCGCTTGCCGGCCGGCCGGACGATGCCCAGCCTGGTCAGGACGTACAGGGTTTTGCCGGCCAGCGGGCGGGAGATGCCGGCCCTTTCCGCAAGATCGCCCGAGGTAAAGTCCTCGGCGCGGGCAAAGGGGACGAACATCAGGTAGTCGGCGGGCTTCTCCAGGCTTATCCGTCCCTGAATCCCCAGCAGACCGCGGTTCAGGATGCTGACCGTCTTTCTCCGCCAGGAACCTTTCCCGTCGGCGACCCGCCGTTCGACCGCCTCGACCAGGACAAGCTCGATGGCGAGGTTGTCCAGACGGGGCAAGCTCCACGCATAGATGAGTTGGAAGAACACGTCCCAGGGACTTCCCTTCCGGGGACTCTTCGTTCGGCGGAGCAGTTCCCCCTCCGTGTCGAACAGTTCGATGTACTTGCGTGTCAGTATGGGATGGATGATCCTGAGCCTGCCGGCAGGAACAAGGGCCTTGGCCTTCTTTACGATGTCGCCGAAGTGCCCCGTCTGCACTTCGATGAATTCGCCCCCCTCGGTAACGGCATCGACAAGGAAGCCGAGAAATTGGACCTCGGTCCGCCCGCCGACCCCGGCATACTCCAGCTTCAGCTGTCGGTGAAGCTCCCATTCATGTTCGGTACCGATGATTTTGGGCATGTCCCGGCATTATGGCACAAAAAAAGCAGGCGACAAAATAGGTTTGCCGCCTGCCCCTCGTTCGTTCAAGAAAAACCGAAAGGGTTTCTCACCAGCCGTCCACCATGTCGTCCGGATCCCGCTTGAACAGGGCGACGTCGGTTACCGCCCGGAGATCGTCGAGGTAGATGTAGTAGGAACCTTCCGCTTCCATCGGATCGGTACGGATACGGAACCCGAGGATCTCGATGCCCATCCTCATCTGCAGCTTCCGGTAATCCCACTGGACCACGCCGTTCCTGCCGTCAAACGACTGGGCCGGAATTGCGGCGGTAAGCTGTCTCCAGCCCTGGAAGTTGAGGCTGCCCATCACCACTTCATGGGTCCGGCCCCTCATGTCCCTGATCACCAGCCTCAGCTCATGGTTGGAATTCCTCCCGGCCACCCACACGGAAACCGTCTTGGTAACCCCTTCGATGGGAATGGGACGCACGGGAGTGATGTTGATGACATGGTGCCCGCGGCGCTCGAAGTCCACCCTCGCACCGAACACGTAGTCGTCGGGAATGTTGAGCCCGTCTTCCCCGGGAATCGGCTGTTTGGCATCCGGTCCGCCGGCAAAAAGTCGCGAAACGGTAACGCCCGCATCCCGCCATATCGTGGAGTACCAGGTTCCCTCGGCTTCGAACCTTTCGACCGAAACCTCGATCAGTTCCTGCTGGGCACTATAGTTCCCTATCAGCAGAGGATCGTCGGCACCGATCTCCTCCTGCGCATTGACCATGGCCACGGCGACGGTCAGGGATACTGCAAAAATCGCAAAGCGTTTCATCTGAATGATTCTCCTTGTAGTTTAGTCGTTCCAGAATCCGGTCAGAAGATCCGGATCGGCAAGCTCGTCTCCGTCAAAGAAGTCCTCGAAGACATCGGTGAGTATCTGAAGTCGGTTAAAGTACACGAAGAAGTTGTCTACCCTTTCGTTGGGCTGGGTCCAAAGCCTGAACTTTACGAAGTGGAGCTGGGCATGCGCCGGCAACACCCTGTTGTCCTGGCGGATGGTGTTGGGAATGTTGGCCGTAAGGTTACGCCAGCCGGAGTAGTTGATGTTACCCAGCCTGATCCTGTGGACTATCCCGCCTGAATCCCTAACATACAGTTCCAGATCGTACTTCAGGTTGGAACCCCATACCCAGAGGTCGATGTTACGTACCCGGCCGGGCATCGGTATCTCGAAGGGCTTGCCGTCGGAAACCGGATAGATGTCCACCCAGTTGTGGCCCTGCCTGTCGAAGCGGCCGTTCACGCCGAAACTGCGGAGTTGGTCGCCGTTCCTATTGTCGCCGAAAAGGGCCCTGGGCCAGGCATCGACGTAGGTCGAGCGGGGGAAGGCAGTTTCCGTGCCGTTTTCGGTCGACTTGGAGGCAAGCGGACTCGCCTGCAGTCCCCATGTAAAGTTGTAACTACGGACCTGCCTGCCGTCGTGCCATTCCTTGGCGGCATCCCCGTTGAAGCTATCCAGCACAATCGTGTTCAGTGCGGTGGGGCGGGTTTCCTGGGCGGGAAGCGCCAGAACCGCAACGAACGTCAGACCGACAAACCCAAGGGCTTTGATACCACTGTGTTTCATTCCTCACATCTCCTTGCTGTTACGTTATGTTTTCAATCTTATTGTACTATAAGTCCACTTTCATTGTCAATGCCCACGGGAAAGACGTCGGAGCAGCCTTATTGTACGATTATCGGCATTTTCCCCCGAAAAAAACAGTACTTCCGAAGGGATGTCCGCCGTTTCCGTTCCGGCGAGGGCCAGCTTCGTGGCCGGCACGACCTGGGCCCAGGGGGAATCGTCGAAAAGGACGACGACTTCGCGGGGAAGGAAGGCGGGATCCAGCCAGGCGAAGAGGATCGACGGAAGGCGGTAGTTGCCGTCGATGAAGTCGAAGCCCCCGCCCAGCAGGGACAGCGTGGACAGCAGGCGGATGTCCGGCATGTCCGAGGGGGAAGCGGCGAAGACCACCGATGCCTCCGGGTCCGCCTCCAGCACCGCGTCGGAGAAAAGCCGCCGCTCCTCGCCGCCCATGCGCCGGTTGTTCCAGACGAGGTGGATTCTCTGCGGAAGCGGGCCGGATCCGGCCGACTTTTCCCCGCCGGGCCCGGAAAGACCCAGCTTCCCCGAAAAAAGCCCGGCCCGCCTGAGGTCCGCGGCCCGGTCCGTTCCGTAGACGCTGAGGATTCCGTCGCTTCGGGGGAAGTATCCGCCTTGGTCCGCTCCCCGCAGGATCAGCGCCCGGACTTCCGGAAATTCCCCGTGGAAGCGTTCGGCGACCGAGGAATACCGGCGGGGAAAGATCACCAGGGCGGGATTCCCCGAGGCGGCCCGTATCGCCGCGACGATGATGTCCGGGCTCGCGTCGTCCAGGACCGTCACCGGCCGGACCGGGCGAAACAGGGCCAGCGAGGCGGAAAACTGCCGCCTCGCGATGCGGGACTCGCCGTACAGGGCCGCAAAGGCCGGGTCGGTAACCACCAACACCGGCGGCTTGGCCAGGAGGATAAAAACCGCAACCAGGAAGGCGGTCAGGACAAGCCCCGACGACAGCAGCGGCACCACGAGCCGGACACGTTTCATTATTCCGTCAAACCCCTTTCGTCAATCGACCGCCGCGCGGCTGCCTCGCCCGATAATACCACATATCGCGATCGTCTTCCATAATAGCATGCGGGAACCAATTCCCGGCGAGAAGGCCGGCCGGAATGAACAGACCAATGCCCTTAACAAAAAACGGAACATACCCTATGATCGTGGGATGTACCCCCTGCGCTACTTCCCGTCCGGGCATGTTTTTATCGATCCCGCGGACGACCTGGACCGAGTGGTCGATGCCATGCTGGAAACCGATTACGGGGAGGAATTCTGCGTCGCCGGTGATTTTGACGGGGATTTTGTCATCCGGCTGATGGAGGCCGGTTTTCTGGTGATGTCGACGGATACGGAAGACGGGCCGGGGAGGGAACCTTTTTTCGTCCTCCTGCCGAAGCTGCACCTGGTCCGCTCCGTCCTTTTCTTCCCGAAACTGCATGTCAAGAAAAGTATCGTCGGGCTTTTGTCCCGGTACGAACTGCGGGCGGACGCCGACTTCGACCTGATCCTCGACAACTGCGTCGCGACGCACGGCGCCGACTGGCTTACCCCGCCGCTCGCCGACCTCCTTAAAAACCTGCACCGCCGTGCCGACGTCCGCTGCCGGCCCGTTTCCTTCGGCGTTTACCGAAACGGCGAACTCAAGGCCGGCGAGATCGGGATCGTCGCGGGGCGGGCGTACACCAGCTATTCCGGTTACTACGGGGAGGCGAATGCCGGAACGGTCCAGATGATCCTTGCCGCGCGCCGGCTGGAACGGGACGGCTTCGATTTTCTTGACTTCGGGATGCCCCTGGATTACAAGACGGACCTCGGGGCCGAAAACATCACGCCCCGGCACTTCGTCGAACTGTTCCGCTCCGCCCGCCGCCAATGACGCCGCCCGGTTTATTTTTCCGGAACGTGCAGGTATTCGATCGTTTTGTCGGCGGCGTAGGTTCTGTTTTCCGTCCTGTCGGCCCTGAACCTTCGGTAGTCCCGGGTAAACAGACCGTACCTGCCGTACCGGAACATAATCGCCCGTATCTCGTCCACGGACATCAGGCCCTCGTTGTTGTAGCTGAGGAACAGGTATTTGAACCGGGCATTTTTGACAAGATCGTTTGCGTCCTCCATGTAAACCCGGTGAACGTTTTCGGTCGGCTCGAATGACGCGGCTTCGAGGAAGAGTTTTTTTGTGCGGATTTTTTGATTTTTTTAAGGAACGCCCCGTAAACGGATGCGGTGTTCGCAACCTTGTCCGCCGATTCGAGCAGGCTGCACGGCAGCAAGTAATACGGGTTTTCGCCGATCTCGTTATCGGCCCGCCACCGTTCGATCTTCGACCCGACCGCATCTATTTTCTTTCCGTTGTCGTCGGAAAAATAGTTCCGTTGTCCGTTTCCCGAAAAGCAATAATTGACGCGGTTCATTTATCATCTCCGTGAACGTTTATGGTATAGTAATGCGGGTGGTTGATCAGCAACCCTGCCATGAATGGCGGGCTATGTGTCCTCCGAATACAATACCGTAATCGTAGCAAGTCCGGAGCGGACGGGTGGGGGGAGATTTCCCCCGCATACGATTTTATTATCGGGTACTTATTAAGCGACAGGGAGAAAATATGCCGAAAAGTTGTAAGATCGTTTTAAGGCTTGAGGAAAACGCGGCGGGCAGGGATTTTGTCTGCGGGGATATTCACGGGTGCTTTGACGATCTTGAGGAGGGGCTCCGGGGGATCGGGTTCGACAAGGCGCGGGACAGAATTTTTTGTGTCGGCGACCTGATCGACAGGGGACCGAAATCCGGCTTGGCCGGGGAATATATGCGGGCCCCGTGGTTTTTTTCGGTGACGGGCAACCACGAAAGGATGTTCTGCGACGCGAATGCCGCGGGAATGCCGAGGAGGTTCCTGGCTCCCTATGTGCGCCGCCATGTCGCCAACGGCGGGGACTGGGCCTACGACGCCCTGTCGCCCGAGGTCCGGCGCGAAATTCGGGAGGAGGCGAACTCGCTTCCGCTGGTGATCCGGGTCGGCAATATTTTGATCGCCCATGCCGCCCTGCCGGAGGTCGAAAACCTGGAGGAAATCGAGGAGAATCCCGCCGAGTACCTCGGCACGATGACCTGGCTCCGCGGGCCTTATCCCGCGATGAGGATTCCCGGTATCGAGCGGGTGTACGTGGGGCATTCGATTGTCGGGGAACCCCTTGAAAGCGGGAAATACCTCAACGTCGACACCGGCGCGTTCCTCAAGTATTGGGGGAAAAAGGGGATGTTGACGATACTGGAAATTTAGGGAGATTTGCGAAATAAATATCCGGGCCTTGGTTGCCCTGTCTGCCATGCGGGGCGTTACGGGGCGGAGCCCCGTAGAGGGGGGAACGGAAAAGCCGAAGGCTTTGAAGTGCGGGGGAGACTTCCCCCTCCCGATCTCTTCTCCCCATGCTGTCCCAACGCCGCCGATGTGCTATACTTGTTATAGTCTTTTCCAGTAAGGAGTGTTTATGACCAGTTATAGCGAACTCGGCCTTGTCAATACCAAGGAACTTTTCAAAAAGGCGCTTGCGGGCGGCTACGCGATTCCGGCGTACAACTTCAACAACATGGAGCAGCTCCAGGGGATCATCCAGGCCTGCGTGGAAACGAAGTCGCCGGTGATCCTGCAGGTGTCTTCCGGCGCGAGGAAGTACGCCAACCGGAACATACTGCGGAATATGGCACGGGGCGCGGTGGAATACGCCCACGAACTGGGCGTCGATATCCCCGTCGTGCTGCACCTGGACCACGGCAACAGCCTGGAACTGTGCAAAGACTGCATCGAAAGCGGGTTTTCCTCGGTGATGATCGACGGCTCGCACCTGCCCTACGAGGAAAACGTGGCCCTGACCAAGAGCGTCTGCGAGTTCGCCCATTCGAGGAAGGACTACGTGAGCGTGGAGGGCGAACTGGGGGTGCTCGCCGGCATGGAGGACGAGGTTTCCTCGGAACACAGCCACTACACCGCGCCGGGCGAGGTGATCGACTTCGTGGGCAAGACCGGGGTGGATTCCCTTGCCATCTCCATCGGGACCAGCCACGGACGGACGAAGTTCAAGCCGGAGCAGTGCACCAGGGACGCGAACGGGGTGCTGATTCCCCCTCCCCTGCGCTTCGACATCCTGGAAGAGATCGAGAAGAAGATCCCGGGATTTCCCATCGTCCTGCACGGCGCGTCCTCGGTACCGATGGAATACGTCCGCATGATCGAGCAGTTCGGCGGCAAGATGAAGGACTCGGTGGGAATCCCCGAGGAGCAGCTTAGGCGGGCGGCAAAGAGCGCGGTCTGCAAGATCAACATCGATTCGGATGCGCGCCTTGCGATGACGGCCCTGATCCGCAAGGTCCTGACGGAAAAGCCGGAGGAGTTCGACCCCCGCAACATCCTGGGACCTGCAAGGGACGAGCTGAAGAAGCTGTACATGCACAAAAACCAGAACGTCCTCGGTTCGGCGGGGAACGCCTAATTAAGGAGGGAAACCGGTCCCGGCCGCAATCGGGGGCCGGCTTCCGTTCGGGGAGGTTGCGATGAGATGCCGATCGGCGTCGGTCCTGGTTCCGCTGCTGTTGGCCGCCGGTTCCTGCGACCTGCTCCCCC
>WQZW01000005.1 GCA_009780545.1 Treponema sp. | reverse complement strand
GAAACCGGGGAGGGAAAGCCCGCGCTGGACTGGACCTACGGTGCCCACGGCGTGGAGATAGAGGTCGACAAAAACACCGGGAACATTCGGGTGCTGGACATCGTCTCCTGCCTGGACGTGGGCGCGGTGATGAACGAGTCGCTGCTCCGGGGCCAGATACACGGCGGCGTGCTGCAGGCCCTCGGGACGACGTTTTCCGAGGAACTGCGTCACGACGCCAAGGGAAGGCTTTTGACCCGGAACATGGTGGACTACAAAATTCCCACGATACGGGACATTCCGGAGAACGCCCGGATACTCTCGGTGGAAACCCCGCAGCTGGACGGGCCTTTCGGGGCGCGGGGCTGCGGCGAACATCCGTTGATCGGCATTACCGCCGTGGTCGCCAACGCGTTGAGTTCGGCGACCGGCGTCGAATGCCTGGAGCTGCCGTTGTCCGCCGACTACGTCTGGCGCAAACTCAACGGCGTCGGGAAATAGGGAACCCGGAAACCGCGGACCGGATCCCCGGTTTCCCAAAAATCATTAAGGAGTATGAAGATGCCTGTTTTTGAAAAGTACCCGGACGGACTGACCGCCGGGAAAAAAACCGTGCTCGGCCTGCAGCATACCTTTACCATGTTCGGCGCGACCGTCCTCGTCCCCATCATCACCGGGCTGGACGTTTCGGTGGCGCTGTTCATGTCCGGAATCTGCACCCTGTGGTTCCACCTGGTAACCAAGGGCATGCTGCCCATCTACCTGGGATCGTCCTTCGCCTTCATCGCGCCGATCCTGTCGGTTTCGGCCCTGTACGGGATCGAGTACGCCCGGGGCGGTATCGTGATCTCCGGAGCCGTGTACCTGGTGGTGGCCCTTTTGGTGTATCTGTTCGGGGCAAAGCGGATCATCAGCTTCTTCCCGGCGATCGTTACCGGCCCGATCATCATCATCATAGGGATGATGCTTGCCCCGGTGGGCATCGCAAGCGCCTCGGAGAACTGGTGGCTGGCCCTGATCAGTTTCGGCACGGTGGCCGGCGTCAGCGTCTTTACCAGGGGCTTTATCAAGGTGCTGCCGGTCCTCTGCGGCCTGGTGGCCGGCTACCTGGTGGCGGTCGTTACCGGCAACGTGGACTTTACCCCGATACGGGAAGCGGCCTGGTTCGGTTTTCCCCGGTTCGCCCTGGCCAAATTCAGCCTCGACGCGATCATGATCGTCGCTCCGGTCGCCATCGCCACCGTGGTGGAACACCTGGGCGACATGGTTTCCATACGGGCCCTTACCGGACGGGACGTTTTCGTCAAGCCGGGCCTGCACCGCACCCTGCTCGGCGACGGCCTGGCATCGAGCATCTCGGCGATGTTCGGCGGGCCGGCGAACACCTCCTATTCGGAAAACGTCGGCGTTCTGGCCATCACCAAGGTCTTCAACCCGGTGGTGATGCGGGTCGCCGCCTGCTTCGCCCTCCTGCTCAGCATCATCCCCAAACTCGGGGCCTTCATCTCCACCATTCCCACGCCGGTCATCGGGGGAATCTCCATCGTGCTGTTCGGCATGATCGCCTCGATCGGGGCCCGCAACATCGTGGAGAACAACGTGGACTTCAAGAAATCGAGGAACCTGCTGATCTTCGCGGTGATCATGGTACTCGGTTTGGGCCTGGGCGAGTTCCGGCCCCTGGGACTTTCCCCCCTGGCCTTCGCCGCCATCGTGGGCATAGTCCTGAACAAGCTGCTCCCGGAAAACACGGACGCCTAGAAGCGTCCCGAACGATCGGATACATAGAACGGGATACGGTCGGCAAGGCGGGCCGTATCCCTCACCGGGAATTTCTGAACCATGCAAAAAGGAGATGCTCCATGAGAGATGAGGCCGCCAATTCCGTCGTCGAGATGTCCGGATGGGAACTTTCCCGCGCGATCCACGAAAAAAAACTCTCGTGCCGGGAGGCGATGCGGGCGTACCTGGACCACATAGCGCGGGTAAATCCCCGGGTCAACGCCGTCGTGGCCCTCCGGGACGGGGAGGCGCTGCTGGCCGAGGCCGACCTGAAGGACGCGCTCCTGGCCCGGGGCGAGGACGGGGGATGGATGTGCGGTTTTCCCCAGGCGGTAAAGGACATGGAGGAAACGCGGGGAATCGTTACCACCTACGGCTACCGGGGTTTCAGGGACTTCGTTCCGGACTTCGACGGTTTCGTGGCCCGACGGCTGAAGGAAGCCGGTTCGGTGCTTATCGGCAAGACCAACACGCCGGAATGGGGACTGGGATCGAACACCTACAACGAGGTCTACGGGGCCACCGGCAATCCCTACGACCATGCGCTGACTTCCGGGGGATCCAGCGGGGGAACGGCCTGCGCCCTGGCGATGCGCATGCAGGCGGTCGCCGACGGCAGCGACTACATGGGATCGCTCCGTAACCCGGCCGGTTTCTGCAACGTGTACGGTTTCAGGCCCTCCTGGGGTCGGGTTCCCAATTCCGGAAAGGACCTTTTCCTGAATACCTTCACCACCCGGGGCCCCATGGCGCGGAACGTCGCCGACCTCGCCCTGCTCCTTGCCACCCTTGCAGGCTACGACGAAAAAATCCCCCTTTCCCTGGCCGACGATGCCGATCTTGCCTCGCTGAATCCCCGAAACGTCCGCGACAGGCTCAAGACCGACCTTCGGGGCAAAAAAATCGCCTGGCTCGGCGACTGGAACGGCTACCTGCCCATGGAAGCCGGCGTCCTTGAAACCTGCGAAAAAGCCCTTGAAAGTTTTTCCCCGCTCGGCGTCGCGGTGCGTCCCCTTCCCCCGCCCTACGATCCGGCGGTTCTCTGGAACGAGGTTTGGCTGCCCCTGCGCCACTTTACCTCGCAGTCGCTGCGTCCCTTTTACGACGATCCGGAAAAAAGGGCCCTGCTCAAACCGGAGGCGGTCTACGAGTACGAGGGCGGGAAACGGTACGGGCCGGCCGACGTCTACTTTGCCGGAATCAAGCGGGGGGAATGGTTCCTGGCCCTGCTGAAGGTCTTCGAGGAATACGACTACGTCGCCGTTCCCACGGCCCAGGTTTTCCCCTTCGACAAAACCGTCCGCTGGCCCGCCGAGATCGCCGGGAAAAAGATGGACAGTTACCACCGGTGGATGGAAGTGGTGATTCCCTGGACGCTGTCGGCCTGCCCCGTCGTCGCCGTTCCCGCCGGTTTCCGGGAAGGCCCGAACGGAGAGCTGCCCATGGGAATCCAGATCGTCGGCAAACCCCGCGGCGACTTCGACCTGCTCAGGCTGGCCGCCGCCTACGAAAGCTGCAAGGACTGGGTCGGCACGCGCAAACCGGCGTACGCCTGAAATCCCCGCCCGCATCGGCAACTTTCAGCTTCAGGATACCGACACGTTCGGCAGAAGAAAACTCCGGTTCCCTCCGTGGGAACCGGAAAACGCACCGCAAAGCGGCGTGGACTAGGGAAGGTGCGGCATTCCGGCGCAAGAAAACGTGCAAACGGGGGGAATGCGCTGCGGATACACGGAATGAAGAATCAAGGCCGGAGTTACACGAAGTTTCGATCCGCTCTTCCCTCCGTGTAACTCCGTGTCCTCCGTGGTTAAAATTCTTCGATTTGGAAGAAGAATCGAGGCCGGAATTGCACGGAGCACGCGGAGTTTCGATCCGCGGTTTGGCCGAAGGTTAAACCGCGAATTGCCGCGTCCGCATCGCCCGGTAATGAATCCCAAATCCAATAAAGCAAACCGCGTTTCCGCGCCGTCATGTCGCTATGAACAAACTTTTCTTCGCTACCGTGCTGACTACAGGCCTCCTTCTTTCCGCCTGCCCGAACTGGCCCGGCGAAAAAACCGGGTACGTGGCAAGGCTGCCGGAGCTGCCGGCCCACTGGACGGAAGTTCTCGGCGAGGCGCATTGGCAGCTTCGGTGGTTCGATCCCCTCGGGGAAAGGAAACAGGCGGTGCTGATGCCGGGGACGGTCAGGTTCGGAATCGAACTCGCTCCGGACCTTCCAAGTCCGGTGCTTGCCTTTCCCTTCTGGCCGGAGAAAGGGCTGGAACCGGGCGTCTTCAAGCCGGCCGGGGCGATCTTTCCCCACGATGCGGCGGATTCCGACGTCGTCTTAAGCTGGCAGGGCGGGATCGACGCGGTTTTCTTCATGGAACTGGCCGGGGTCCGGGGGCAGGAGCCGGGGGGAAAACGTCTGCCCTGGAACTTCGACTGGCCCCGCTTCAGGCGGCTGTTCGGGGACACTGTCCTCAAGCCTGAAATACGGGCCGATCCCTGGCTTGCCGACTGGCGGGGAATCGCCGGAAAAACCGTCCTCTCCGGCTTCGACCGGCGCAGGCTCGTCCCGGAAGCGGCCGGAAAGCTCGAAATCGGGCCGGGAATCCTGCCGGAAACAGGAATCTGGGTCGGCAGTTCCCCCTTTGCCCCTCCCCTGCCCGCCGGGCCCGGACAGGTTTTCCCGGTGCGGGGAACGCCGGAAACCTGGGTTTGCGGGGAAGGGATTCTCAGGGCCGACCGGGAAGCCTGGATCTGGCTGGCACATTCTCCGTAGAAAGAAGGACGTGTTCTTCCCTTCCCTCCGTGTAACGCCAAGGACAATCCGCCGCAGGTGGATTGTCCCGTCCTCCGTGGTTAAAATTTTTCAATTGGCCGTACATTATTCCAAATACGGCCGGCAAGCAGGGCGTTTCCGGAAAAACGCCGGAGGAACGTCGCGCGGTCCACCAGAGCGAGCCCGTATGACGGATCGGCTACAAAGGCGAAATCCCCTTCTATGTGCAGGAGCAGGGCGAAGTGTCCCGAGGGCCGGTCGTAGTGGACGATAAGGGGAGCGAAACCGCCGGCCAAAGCTTGTGCCAGTTCGTCCCAGTTCATGCGGTATACGTGCTGGAAATTGGCTTCCTCCATAGGCATTGTAGCCGTCCAAATAAGGAAAAGCAGGCGGCTCATGATTTACTCCGTCTGAGTCTGGTCGACAGCATTCGTCTGCTCTTCATAATATTTATTCGCAATACGCTGGTATAAATATCTGCTATATCCAAGAACCAAGCCATATCCATAACATGCCGCAATCAAAACTATTATTTTCAATGGGTGGTTTATTTTAGACCAGAATAGTATAATTAAGAAAATCGCTAAAAATGTTCCGCCGCCTAAACTACCGACAACCAGGCATTTTTTCAGTGACCTAATTTTCAAAACTAAAATTCCATGCGTGCTGTGTTCTACGTCTGCCTGTCTGTTTTTCTTCTTCTGAATATACAGAAACACTGTATACATAAAATTTCCCCAAATGTAACCGCAGATTAAAAACATGAAAACTGTGAAAATAATATCAAATATCCCCGTTGGCCATGTAATAGCGATAAGAAACATAACCGCAGCGCTCCCTCCTACGAGGAGAGTACCAACAACAAGAGAAAAACAAAGCCTGGCCTTATTATTCATTTTTCAATGTTCCCTATAAAACTAAAGAAACCGCTAATGCGCGCACTGTTAATGCCCACTATAGCGGCTTCTTCTTGATGGCACCTGCAACCCCCTCCCCTTCGGTTTCCTCCATTTCAACCTGGGTCAGCGGGATTGCGTCTACCGCGGCGAACAAGTGAATCGACCGCGGGGTTACATGGCCGCCTCAGCCGAAGTTTCCGCTGATGTAGTTGTCGGTGCGGACGTCCCTGGGCCGGTAGAAGAGTTCGGTGGTGTTGCCCAGTTCGACCAGTTCGCCCAGCAGGAAGAAGGCCGTAATGTCGCTGACCCTGGATGCCTGGTGCATGGCATGGGTCACGATGACGATGGTGAATTCCGCCTTCAGTTCCCGGATCAGGTCCTCGATGCGGGCGGTGGCGATGGGATCCAGGGCGCTGGTCGGTTCGTCCATGAGGATGATCTCCGGCTCCATGGCGATGGTGCGCGCGATGCAGAGCCGCTGCTGCTGGCCTCCGGAAAGGGCGAGGGCCGGCTTTTTCAGCCTGTCCTTGGCCTCCTCCCAGAGGGCGGCCTTTTTCAGCGAGGACTCGACGATCTCGGCAAGACGACGGCGGTCTCGCAGGCCCTGCATCCTCGGGCCGTAGGCCACGTTGTCGAAAATGGTCATGTTGAAGGGATTGGGCTTCTGGAAGACCATGCCGACCCGCCTGCGGAGGTCGGTAACGTCGATGTCGCCGTAAACGTCCAGGCCGTCCAGCAGGACCTCGCCCATAACCCTGCAGCCCGGAATCAGGTCGTTCATCCGGTTGAGTATCCGGAGGAAGGTCGATTTCCCGCAACCGGAAGGCCCGATTAGGGCGGCCACCTTCCCCTTGTCCAGCGAAAAGTCCACGCCCTTCAGGGCCTGGAAATCGCCGTAGAAAAAGTCGAGGTTCCGGACCTCGAGCTTCCTCGTCCCTTCTTCCCGTTCCCCGCTCATTGGTTTTCCGCATCCTTTCTGAATTTCAGCGTAATCAGTTTGGTTGCCGTGTTGATCAGCACGACAATGACTATCAGCACCCCGGCGGTGGCGAAGGCCAGGCCGAAATCGTCCGGGTGGAGGGCCTCTCCGGTAAGTTGGTACAGGTGTATGCTCAGCGTCCGCCCGGAATCCAGGACCGAGCGGGGCAGGTTGCGGGCAAGGCCCACGGTAAGCAGCACCGGGGCGGACTCCCCGATCACCCGGCCGACGGCGAGGATCAGGGCGGTTACGATACCGGGCATCGAGGGGGGCAGCACCACATGCAGGACGGTCTGGAACTTCGTGGCCCCCAGCGACAGCGATCCTTCCCGAACGGAAACCGGGATCGATTTCAGTGCCTCCTCGGTGGTCCGTATGATCACCGGAAGTATCATTATCGAAAGGGTCAATCCTCCCGAGAGGATCGACTGACCGAACCCCAGCACGCGGGAGAACACCAACAGGCCGAAAAGCCCGTAGATGATCGAGGGAATGCCGGCGAGGGTGTCGATGGCCAGCCGGAGCAGCCGGATACGTTTGCCGTCCACGGCGTACTCGTTGAGGAAAATCGCCGTGGCGATTCCCACCGGCAGGGCCCCGGCGACCGAGACCAGCACGACGTACAGGGTGGTAACGATCATGGGGAAAATGCCCCGGAGGGGATCCGTGATGAGTGCCGGACCCAGGAAAGGGGCGGCATGGGAAAAAACGTAGGCAAGGATAAAGAGGAGGGTGGCGAGCACCCCGGCAAGCCCCAGCGACATCAGGGCGTACATGATTCCGTCGGTGATCCTCCGTTTCGTGGCAAACTTCATCGGCCGTCCATCCTTCGGCCCAGCCAGAGGATGGCGCCGTTGAGAATCAGGATTATCGAAAAGAGGACCACGCCTATGGCGAAGAGCATCTGCCCATGCCGCCCCGAGGCGTAGCCCATCTCCAGGGCTATGGTCGCGGTCAGGGTGCGCACGCTCTGCAGCGGGCCGAAGACCAGCTGGGGCGAATTGCCGGCCACGAGGATCACCGCCATGGTCTCGCCCACGGCCCGCGACATCCCCAAAATCACCCCGGCGACCACTCCGGAACCGGCATGGGGAACGACGACCTTCCAGGCGGTCTGCATGCCGCTTGCCCCGAGGGCAAGGCTGGCCTCCCGTACCGAACGGGGAACGGCGCGGAGCGAGGTTTCGGCGATGGTGGTGATCGTGGGGAGTATCATCAGGGCGAGGACGACGGTGGCCGAGAGCAGGGTGTTTCCGGCCGGGATGCCGAAGACGGCCTTGACCGCCGGCACGATGACCATAAGGCCGAAGAAACCGTAGACCACCGAGGGAATCCCCGCCAGAAGCTCGATACCCCCGCGGACCGGAACGGCGACGCGGGCCGGCAGGAATTCCGCCATGAACACCGCGCAGAACAGTGCCAGGGGAACCCCGATGAGCAGGGCCCCGAAGGCGGCCAGCAGGGTGGCCACGATCATCGGCAGGATGCCGTAGGATTTCTGTATCGTCGGCTGCCAGGCGGTCCCGGAAAGGAAGGCCCAAAAGGAATACGCTGGTTCCGGCAGCAGGATCTGCAGCGTCGGCCTGTCGGTCGTCGACTGCGAGGGCCAGGTTACCGTATGCACGAAGGCCTCCGGCGAGGACAGGGCACCGTTTTCGTTAACGACGAAGCCGATCGCCGGTTCCCTGCCGGAAAGGTCCACGGTAAACTCCAGCAGTTCCTCCGCACCGTCCCGAAGGAAGCTTACCCGTACCCGCTCCGTTCCCTCGGGAAGTTCGATCCCCCCCCGCATGCCGACATGGCGTTCCCCGTTGACGGTAAGCCCGTCCAGGTTCCTGGGCACCAGCCAAAGGGCCTTCGCCGTGGGACGGAGAAAGGGAACCGTTCCCTGGACGAAGACGAAGACCACGATGGCCGCCAGGGCCAGCACGGAAAAAAGCGCCACGGTACCGAACAGCCACTTGAAAAACCAATCGACGAACTTCCGGTTCATGCCAAAAGCTCCGATTTTACCTGTCGTTTCCGTCCGGAACCGGGCCCACCGGCAGCCAGCTCCGGGCCACTATTGCCTGTCCCTCGCCGAGCACCCATTCCAGGAATTCCCTGCCCTCGGGGCTCGGCTCGTCGTACAGGAGAATGAACGGTCGGGCAATCGCATAGCTGCCGGACCTAAGGTTGTCGTCGGAGGGTTCGAAACCGTCTATGGAAAGGGCCCGCACCGAACCGTCCACCGAGGCCGCCGAAACGTAACCGACGGCGTCCGGGTTCCCGGCCACGTTCGAGCGCACCGCGCCGGAACTGGGACTCTCCACGGCCCCGGCCCGCAGGTTCCCGGAAAAACCCACGATCTCCTCGAAAGCGGACCGCGTCCCGCTGCCCTCCTCCCTGGTAACCACGGCTATGGTCCCCCGCTTCGATCCGCCTGAAACCTCGGCCCAGTCGGTAATTTCCCCGGTGTAGATGCCCCGTACCGTTTCCACGGAAAGGTCGGAAACCGGGTTCGAGCCGTGGACGATAAGGGCGATGCCGTCTATGGCGATGACCCGCTCGTACAGCCCCAACAGCTGTTCCGAGGGGGTAAGCTCCCGGCTGGTCATCCCGAACTGGTACAGCACCCCGGCATTCCGTATCCCGTCGCTGGACCCGGTACTGTTGATGTTCAGCCTGATCCCCGGCCTGTGCTCCCCGAAGCCCTCGGCCAGGAGTTCCACCAGCGGGACCATCGAGGTCGAGCCTCCCAGTTCGATCACCGGCCCGCTCCCCCGCCCTCCCCCGCAGGCGGCCAGCGACAGAAGCGCCGCCCCGACAAGCGGGAGCAGCCCGGCTTGCCGGAACCTTGTCTTGAAACCCGTCTGTTTTGTTTTCGGAAAACCCGCACCGGAAGGGACAACGGCATTCGGCACGGCAATTACGTAGGAAGTATCATACATATTGTCCCTGAGTATACCGGCCGGAAGGCGGCGAGTCCAGACGGCCGGAAATCCCCACGGAGAACCGACGGCCGAGGTACGGAAGAACTAACGCGGGGGGCCAAGCCCCCCTGAGGTTCGGCCCCGCGGCAACGGGTCCGAACCTACCCCCCGAGCGGGGTTCCACCCCGCAACGCCCCGCGGCGATCGGCCGGAGCTTTGCAAAGCAAAGCTCCGAATCCGTCACCCTACGGATGACGGATCAACCGGCCGGAGCATTGCCCCGCAGGATAATCCCGCACGACCAAGGCATGGAGATTTGCCCCGCAAATCTCCATGCCTTGGTCGGTATCGTCCGGTAGGACGATACCGATCAGCCGACCTTGAAGCGGGAAACTTCCTGCAACAGCGCCTGTATGCTCTTCCGGTTCTCGATGGATATCTGGTTCACCTGGTTGACCGCGATGTTGATCTGCTCGGCTCCGGCGGCCATCTCGCTGATCCCGCAGGTAATCTCCTGGGTGGACTTTTCCAGGTTGGAACTTTCGGCGATGACTTCCTTGGCCCCGATCAGCATCTCCCCGGAACCGGTCTTCACCTGCCGGGTGGTGTCGTTCACCTGCATGATGCTGTCCAGCTCCTGCCGGCTCCCCGATTCCTGCTCCTCCATGGCGCTGCGGATGTTCGTTCCCTGTTCGGCCACGAGTCCCACGTTGGAATCTATCGCCTCGAATTTGTCCAGGACGTTCTCCGTGGAGCGGGTGATCTTGTCCACCGAATCCTTCATCTTCTTCAGCACCGAGCCGATGGTCTTGGACTGCTCGCTGGAGTTCTCCGCCAGCTTGCGTATCTCGTCGGCGACCACGGCGAAGCCCCGTCCGGCTTCCCCGGCATGGGCGGCCTCGATGGCGGCGTTCATCGACAGGAGGTTGGTCTGGCTGGCTATGTTCTCCATGACGCTGTTGATCTCCATCAGGCCCTCGGACTCCCGCGCGATCTCCCTGATGTCGGTGTTCACGTCCTGGAGTCCCGCCCGCCCGACCTCGGAAGCTTCCTTTAATGTCAGCACGCTGCCGGAGTTCCGTACCAGGGTTTCGGTAACGGCATGGATGCTGGCCACCATCTCCTCGATCGCCGCCGAGGTCCGCACGACATGGCCCGCCTGGTTCTCGATGTGCCCGTTGAGCTTGTCGATGTTGGTCGTTACCTGCTCCATCGTGGCGTTGGTCTCGGTGATGCTCGCGCTCTGGTTGATGATGCGGGTCTTGATGCTGCCGATGTTGGCCGTGATCTCGTTGATCGCCGCCGCCGTCTCGCTGGTATTGCCGGCAAGGGTGGTGCCTATGTCCGAAAGCTTTTCCGCTTCCGAACGGATGTTCACCACCAGCTCCCTGATCTTCTTTATGGTGAGGTTGAAATAACGGGAAAGGTCGCCGATTTCGTCCCTGGAGGCGGCGTTTATGTTCCTGGTGAGGTCGCCCTCGCCCTCGGAGATGTCCTTGAGGGTCCCGGTTACTTCCCGTATCGGCCGGACGATGATTCCGGTGATCAGCAGGGCAAGGATTACGCTGACCAAAAGCGCGACCGCGATCATTATGCTGATGATCAGCCCGAATCTCTTGCCGAAGTCGAAGACGTCGCGGGTCATATCGTTCAGCATCGCGGCATTGCGTTCGCCCATCTTCTCCAGCCCGTCGATGACGAAGGTCGCCTCCGGCAGTATGGTCCGCTCGAAGTAGTCCTCGGCGGCCTGGGTATTTCCCCGCGCGATCTGGTCAACGATATTTTTGCCGGCGGTGTGGATTCGGTCGTGCGGCTCGATGATCGAGCGGAGCAGGACCAGCAGTTCCGGATCGTCGACCGCCTTCGCCTCCTCGCCGATCAGCCACTTGCCCAGGGCGCAGGCCGTGGGGTCCAGCGAGCCATGGAAGGGCAGGCCCCGATAGACGGCGTCGGACATATCCTGCCGCCAGAGGTGGTGGGAAGCGAGAATGCCCGCAAGGCTGGAACCGAGCTCGGCCGCGTCGCGGATGTCGCCCGATCCGGCGGTGAGCCTCCGTTCCCCGGCAAGCCCGATAAGCCCGAGGGAAATACCGACGATCGCAATGGCCGCAAAGCCGCAGAACATTTTATCCCTGATTTTCATACCTTCTCCTCCGACCGCGACGTGTCGGTTTGTTGCTGCGATCGGCGTTACGCGGCCCCAAACCCGACCGACAAAGCCCCGGAGCCCGCCTCGCGCAACCCCGCGCATCGTCCCGCCGGAAAGCGGCGGCGGAACCGAATGCGGCCGGTGCCGTTTGGGGAACGATGCCGGCGGGTGCCGGTACCGGACTCATGACGGGATTCTACCACATTGCCGGCGTACGGTCTAGGGGTACGGAAATTGCCCGCAAATCCGCCGACGGGCGCCGGTTCCGCTCTCCCCTATCCGTTCGCCGAAGGGCTAGAAAGCCCGCACCGCCCTGGCAGAATGCATGTGGTACTTGTGGTTGGCCTGGCTGCCGCTGCCGAAATTCTGATGCCAGGCGTAATGGATGCTGTCCTGGGACGAGGACCAGTACCAGGTATCGGAAAATCCTCCGAGGCCGTTCCTGTGCAGGTTGACGTACATCAGGTTCAGCTCGTCCATGCTGGGCAGGAACCAGTCGCAAAAACCGTTGACGTTCAGGGCATGGCATCTCTGGGCCGCCCGTCCTTCCTCGCCCAAGGAATTGAGACGGTTCAGGATGAGCCAGGTGTTCCGCCTTCCGCTGCCCACCGCCTGGGACGTGCCGCGCAGGTCGATGTCCCGCAGCCCCCATTGCACGTTCGTTATCTCGGCATTCACCGGGGCCGCCTCAAGGTACCGCCATCCGCCCGAGTAATCGCCCTTGTCATAGAAGACGGTCCCCCCGGCCGGTCCCGCATCCCCGATACGGTAGGTCCCGTTGACCCGCCTCTGCTGTGCTCCCAGCAAGTCCGCGTTCGCCGTAAAAAGGACAAGTACCAATGCCAGTGCCGGTACCAATTTCGTATTTTTCATCCGTCATTTCTCCTTCTAATCCAACTATAATCAATATAGTATACTTTAATGAAAAACGCAAGTCCGTTCTGATCGGGGAGATTTGCGGGACCGGTCCCGCGTTTTTGTCGTTCGGATGATTCCGGCCGTTCGGGACGTCGGGGTGGCGAGTAGGTTTACGGATGTGGGGGCGCGGTTAAAACTTTAGGGAGCCATGGTTACTATTACGACATACTCGCCGTCGATGAGTGTCTCGGCGAATATTACTCCGTCGAGCGTCGCCTTCTCGAGGTTTTCGGGCACGATGCAGGCTATGACCAGGGATTTGGAAACGACGGCGAGGTCCTCGACGTCGCCCTCGCTCAAAACGCTGTTCCTGACCGTCAGGTCCAACTGTCGGGCAATCTCCGTGCGGGCCCTGAACAGGGCGACGCTCCGGGACATGGCCCGGGTAGGCATGCTCGCCGTTCCGATGCCCAGGAGCGTGCCTTCGGGAACCGTCCCCCATGCGTCCCGGACGAGTTCCCCTACCGGATCTCCCCCCGAAGGCGCGGAAACCGAATCCGGGTAGGACCGACTCGGCGGGTCCGGCGACGGGCTCGGGGCGGCGTCGGAGAGCACGACCGACACCCGGTAACCGTCGCCCGCAATTCCTTCCTCCGTTATGGAAGAACTGGCGAAGATCGAATCGATGAAAAATATGCCCCAGGCCGCCTCTTCCGCACCGTCATGGATCGCCCCGTCGATAGGGTAATCGGAATTGACGATGTCCACCACTTCCCGACGGAAGTCTATCTCCGCCAGCTCCGGCAGGAAAACGGCGGCGAAAGGCTTTATCCGTCGGTAAACGTCGAGTACCGCGCGGGTATGGGCGACGGACCTGGCCCGCCCGACATCCCCATCGGTAATTTCCGCCAGGCCTTCGCCCGCGAGAATTCCCCGGGGCGCGTTCCGTACCGCATTCCTTACGAACCGAAAGTATTCCGGGTTCGAGACAAATTCCGACCACTGCTGGGCAAAAAGGCCGGAACAGGCGAACGACGCGACGGCGACGCAGAAAAAAACCTTCTTCACGGAACACCTCCGATACGGGATATCGCTTTCCAGCGTAACGGAATAAGCTCCGAGCGTCAATACGGTCGAGGCGCGGCCTGCGGAAATCAACAACCCCGCCATGAATGGCGGGGGATGTTGTTTGGGTAAGGTGATTTCGGAGGGTACATACCCTTTTTACGCCCTAAAGGGCCGGGTATGTACCCTCCGAATACAATCAAATTTCCTCGCATTTATCGGGTACCTGCGGGATGCCCGGAGACATCCCGTCGGCCGCATCCGGGGGATTCCCTCGCCTACTCCTCCTTGAACCGTTCCTTCAGGCCCTGCCAGTCGGCCTTCCGCATGAACAGGACGTTGGTAAGCACGGCGACGATGGAGATCAGCGTGATCCGGTCCCTGAAGATGAACTGCATCCAGCCGGGGAAGTTGCGGATGAGGTGGCCGTGCAGGGGGCCGGAACCGGCAAAGCCCAGGCCGATGCCGAAGATGACGGTGAGCATGACCACGTTGCGGGACGAGAAGCCGGACTTGGAAACCATGATCACGCCGTTGGTCATGATCATCGCGAAGACGGCGAGCACGCCGCCGCCGAGCACCGACTCCGGGATCGCGCCGAGGACCGCGGCAAGGTGCGGGAAGAAGCTGGCCAGGATCACGGCGAAGGCGGTAAGGGCGATGCACCACCTGTTGCAGATCTTGGTGAGGATGACCATGCCCGAATTGGCGCCGAACTCCGTGCTGGGGAGGGCGTTGAAGCAGGCGGCGAACACCGAGCTCAGCGAGTCGTTGAAGATCGCCCCGGAGGTTTCCTTGACACGGGCTTCCCTGCCCAGCACGTTCGAGGTCATCGCGCCGGTGTAGCCGATGGTCGAAAGCCCCGAGACCAGGAATATCGTCAGGAGCATGACGATGGCCTGGGGATGGAACTCCGGCCGGAGCTGCCAGGGAACGGGAACGGAAAATACCGCCGCGCCGGAAACCGAGGCGAAGTTCACCAGGCCCATGGGGATGGCCACCAGGTAACCGACGACCAGCGAGATCAGTATGGAAGATATCTTCCACATGCCGGTACCGAAGCGCTGGAGGAACAGGTTAAGGAAGAATACCCCGAAGCCCAGGATCATGTTGGGCACCGTCGCGTAAGCCGGGTTGAGGGCGCCGGAGGGAAGCGCGGGCTGCCCGCCGGCCAGGTAGTTCACGCCGACCGGAAGCAGCGAGAGGCCCAGGGACAGCAGCGTGCAGCCGATCACCAGGGGCGGGAAAAAGGGTTTGAGGTACCGGTAGAACAGCCCGATGATCATTTCGGCGAAGGCCGCCACCATGACCGCCCCGATAAGCGCCCCGACCGGATTTGCCGTGTTTTCCTTCGCCCAGGCCACGACCACGAGCATCGGGGCGACGAAGGTCATCGCCGTGCCCATGATCACCGGCAGGCCCGATCCGATCTGCACCTTCCTGCCCAGCCTGATCGGATAGCAGTTGACCAGGGTGGCGATGCCGGCGGCGAACATCACCGCCGACAGCATGATCCCCCGGCGGGGATCGTCGGCGGCCAGGGCCAGGCCGCCCGCGCCGGTGACGATGATCACCGGCGCGATGTTGCTGGCGAACATCGCCAGCAGATGCTGCAGGGCGACGGGGGCGGCAAGCCTGAACTTCGGGCGCCCATCCAGCCGGTACAGCTTTGCCGTTTCCCCGTCCATGCCCGAAAAATCGACCTGGGCGACCTCTCCCCGTGTTTCCTTCATCTGAAATCTCCTGCTTCTTTTTTAGGACCGGGGAAGTCCGGATATCCGACGCCGCACCGGTCCATGGACGTAATTCTACCATGTCCTTGAATATTGTCAAGAAAATATGTTGTTTTTTTACAAAAATTTAGCTCCACCGTAATAATCATGGATGCAAAACAGAATTTTTCCTCTTACGATGGAAGAAAGTCTTGGGAACGGAAGAGATCGTTTCGTGCTTGCAAAGTTCCCAGGCTGAAAGTATACTGAAGGAGGACTGTTTTGACATGATTTTCCATACCGTTCGGAAACATGATGCTTTCGATCGCAGGGGAATATATCCGGAGGGAACAGCTTGAAAACGGTGGGAACGAGTTCGGTCCGTTGGGATGCGCGGGCGAAGGTTCGGGGGCAGGCGGACTACGCGGCGGACATCCCGATGCGCGGTCTCCTGCACGGGGCGATATGCAGGGCGACGATCGCCCACGGCGAGGTCCTGGCCCTGGACGTTTCCGAGGCGGCGAAGGTTCCCGGGGTGCTGAAGATACTCACCCCGGCCGATCTGCCCAAGGCGCTTTTTTCCACGGCCGGGCATCCCTATGTGCTG
>WQZW01000004.1 GCA_009780545.1 Treponema sp. | reverse complement strand
TCCGGCAGGCCAAGGGGAATCCCTTCCTGGCCTGCGACATCATCGCCGGCTTTCCGGGGGAAGGGCCGGAGGACTTCCGCCTTACCGCCGAGCTCTGCCGGGAACTGGACTTCGCCTGGATACACGCTTTTCCCTACTCGGCAAGGCCGGGGACCCGTGCGGCGACCTTCCCGGGCCGCCTTCCCCCCGCCGAACTGGCCGACAGGATGCGGTTCCTGGGCGCTCTCGCCCTCGACGGCCGGAAACGTTACGCCGCGGCCTGGATCGGCCGGGAACTTTCCGCCGTGGTCGAAGACTCGGCAACCGCCGGGATCCGGGCCGTATCGGAAAACTACCTCAAGCTGCTGGTCGGGTGCCCGAAGGGAATCCCCGATCCCGGCACCGAGATCCGCTGCGTTCCCACGGCGGTTTGCCCCGATGCGGACGGCGAAAAGCCCGATCTTCTTGCCGAACGAAGCTTTGCGGTGTAACCTGCCGGCAAATGGGTGGAGCCTTGCCCTGCAAAGTTCCGAATCCGGCCCGACAAAGTCGGATCGGACCGCTTTCTTCCCTCCGTGTAACTTCGCGTGCCCTACGTGGTTGAAATTCATAGAGGCTTTCTGAAAAGTGATTTCACCGATTATGGTTGGATAGCTATTGACTTTCATCCGGTAATCATGGTATATTGTATCGGCGGCGGGGAGTCGGTTTACGGGGAAACGGGGGGAATCGGCGTATCCGCTTGTCGGATAAAGCCTTACGATTTGACCTACGGTCGAGCGCATCGGGCTTTACGTATTAAAAATATGCCCTCGTGATTGGATAGGTATTGACTTTCATCCGATAATCATAGTATGTTGTATCGACGGCGGGAAGTCGGTTCGGAGGAAAGGGGAATCGGCGTACGCGCCCGGAGGGAAGCCGAGCGATTTGGCCCGAAGGCCGGCGCGAGCGGCCATGCAAAGCCCCGTGTCCGGTTCGGGAAGGCCGGATCGGATCGGCCTTGCGTATTAAAAATTGGGTACTGTGGTCAGCCTGCATTGATTTTATTACGATAAAGTGTTACATTGGATCGGCGATAGGAGGTCGGTTTATGGGAGAAATGGGGAATCGACGAATACGGACGACGGGATTGCTGGCGGCCTGCCTGCTTTTTGCCTCATGCCCGACTCCGGCGGAAAATATTACCGGAAGCGTCGACATCGACCTTACGGGCATCGATCTTCGCATGGAACCGCCCATCATCGGCGACGTCCTCAGGGCCGCCTATGACTTTCCCGGCGCCGCGAAACCGTCCTTCCAGTGGATGAGCGGCGGCAAGCCCACCGGCGACAAAGGGGAAAACTACAGGGTTGCCATCGAGGACCTGGGTAAGGAGATACTCGTCGTGGGCTTCCAGGACGGCTACGTCGGGGGGATGATAAGCCCGGCGACCTTTCCCGTCGGCGGCAAGCGGGGCGATCCCCCGTTGCCGGAAGATTTCGAGGTGTACCTGGATTCGGAACTTGCCTTCGTCGGCGCGAAACTTACCGCCATGGTCAAAGGGGACATTCCCAAGGAAGAGCTTGTCTGGCAGTGGCGGCGCGGGACCGAATACGACAACGACAGGGATTACCTTCCCATACTGGGCGCCCGGGAGGATACCTATGTCCCGGTTGCGGCCGACCTGGGCTATTACCTCATGGTGTACGCCCTGCATCCTGAGTATTCCGGGATGGGGTACAGCAGAAGGGCCGGGCCGGTCTCCAGGGGAGGGATGGTGGCCCCGCAGAATACCTTCGTCGTCACCGGGGGCACGAAACAGTTTACCCTGCAGCCGGTTCCTCCGCCCGGAATGGCCTTTTCCTGGCGCATAGACAGGGAAGACCTGGGCAGCATATCCGACACCGGCCTTTTGACGGTGAATTCGGATGCCGGCGAGGGGGAGAAAATCCAGGTTCGCGCCACGGTCGGGGGAACGGGGTACGCCCCGGCCGACGTCATCGTCATACGCAGGGTCGACAGTATTACCATCTCCCCGCACGACCTGGTGATGGCGCCGGGGCAGGGCAGGGAATTCGAGGTCGAGAGCGTTCCCTACGGAGCCCCCTATACCCTCGCGCTCAACCCGCCGGACGCCGGCACGTTGACCTACCCCAATGGGGCCATCAAGCTTACCCTCGCCCTCGGCCTGAAGCCCGGCGCCACAGTCCACCTGACGGCCAGCGTTACCAACCAGGAACTCATTTACGACACGGCCACGATAACGGTGGCCGAAGGCGGGAGCTTCCAGATAGACGGGGATTCCTTCTTCGACGACAAGGGGCCGGGCGAGATCGAAGGCCCGACCTACGGCGTGCTCGACGATCCGGTGCCCCTGGTAATCGCCAACGCGGGAAGCTACCAGGATATTCTGTGGTTCTACGAAGGTATCGAAGTGGGATCAGGGGCGAGTTTCTCCCTGGGGGCGGAATTCCACGATCACAGGGAAGGCGCGCACTGGGTAACGGTGCAGGTAAAACCGGTGGGGAGCGACCGCACCTACAGCGGTACCATCAAGGTTACCCTGACGATGCTGTGATAAGGAGGGAAGTATGAAAAAAAGCATTGCCGGACGCGGGTTCGCATTGTCGCTGCTGGCGGTACTCGTGGGCCTGCAGGCGTTCTCCGGCTGCTGGAACCTGACGGAAGAGGATGGATTTTCCGTCACCGGCCGGCCGGCCGGAGGTTCGGGCGGCCTGATGCGCATTTCCCTGGGGGAGGATTCCTCCTCCGTGCGTACCGTCATGCCGTCCCTGGGGGAGGATTTCCCCACCGGACGCACCATCATGCCCTCCCATGGCGATTTCGACAAGCTCAGGGTCAGGCTTTACAACAACAGCCTGGGCAAACCGGATTTTACCGTCGAGCTTGAGAAGGTCGGCGGCGTTTTCGGCAATTTTGCGGCCGATCCCGGCAAGTGGGATATCCATATCGTCGCCATGTACGCCGGGCTGGACGTGGCCGAGGCGGAGGTCACGGGCTTTACGGTCAAGGACGGGACGGTCAACGTCGTCAACGTCGCCCTCACTCCCGTCAAAAACGGCGGAAGGGGAAACTTTTTCTGGAAGATAGACGCCATCCTGGAATCGGACGCCGAAGTTCATGGCGATTACGAGATACTCAGTTTCGATACCGGCGAGAAAATATCGGGCATCATCCTCTTCAACCGGGAGGACAGGGACGTTTCCGCGGGGGGCAACCGTAACCTCGATGTCGGGCAGTACGGGATTACCTTCCACCTGTTCTTGAACGGGGAAAGAAGCGTCTACCAGAATATATGCCATATCTTCAACGGGCTGGAAAGCCGCCTGGATTTGTTTTACGAACCCTTGACCCCGCTATGGAAACTGGTGCTCGCTTCCTGGACCGGAAGCCGCTGGGATTTCTTCGACCACCAGGTCAGGACCGGCCACCTGAAGGCGCTGGGATCTTCAATATCGCCCGATGTCAGGATCGGGGGATTCGATTCGGATCCCCTGAGGGACCTGGACCTGAATGCGGTTACCGCGCTTTTGGACGCATTCTCCGAGCAATCCTCGCCGCAGCAGTTCGACATCCCGAACTTCAGGTTTTTGACCGACGCGGCCCTGGTGCGGCAGTTCGCCGACGACAGGCCGGAAGCGTTTGCGAACCTTGCCCAGATAACGCAGGAAGTCGGGGCCGTCGTCAAGGAACAGGGCAACGACAGCCGCCTGAGCTTTTCGCAGGGGGCGCTTCCCCCCGAGCAGGGCGGCGGGCATGGCGCCTTCGTCGACATAGGGCCTTACGTCGTAACGATTCCCATCGAAGCGCCCGAGATGTTCATCCGTTCCTTCTCGGGCACCACCCTGGAGGAAGGGGAGAGCGAATACCGGTTCCAGGCCACCGTCGCCAATCTCGGCGCCGGGGACATTACCTGGAACATACGGGACAAGGCCGGGAACGTCGTGCCGGAGGGAACGGCCGGGCTGTATTCGATTCGGTTCGAGACCGCCGGCGCGTTGAGCAACGACAACGCCTACGTCCAAATCCACAGGGGCGCGGCCCCGGCAACCTGGGTCGTAACGGCCGAGGCGCGGGGTTCCGGCGATTTTGCCGGCACGGATGCGTCGGGCGACATCGAGATTGCCGTTATCGCCCCGAGGCCGAAGTTCGACGTCAAGGTCGTTTCCGGGGGAACGCTCACGATCTTCCACGATAACACCGTCGTCCTCCAGGCCACCGGGGAGAACCTGCCCCCGGGAAAAAGCTACGACTTTGCCGGCATCCTCAAACCCGGTTCGGGGAAGGACAGCATTCCCCTGGGCGTGGAGGCGATCGGAATCCTCGAGGTGGAACCCGACGGATCGGCCACGGCGACCATTACGATAGAAGGAAACCCGAATCAGACGCGGGTGTTCGAGCGGCAGGTCCTGGCGGACCTGGGCGGGGGCATATCGACCTTCTTCACCCTGACGCTGGTCCTTCCGCCCCTCGACGAGGCGGAAATGGAGCCGATAGCATCCCCGGTGATCCTTAAGGGCGGAACGTCGGCGGGCGTCAACATCGTTACCACCGGCTTTACCGCCGGCATGAGCGGGGACATCGGCTTCAGTACCGCGCCCGGCAGCCCGGCCGAGGTTTCCGGCGTCCCCGCGGGCGTTACCGTGGGCGGGTACCTGACCGGAAGCCTCGTCACCGGCCGGGGCGAGGGAAGGCTCGTGCTGACCGCGGCCAAGAACGTCGCCTCCTCCACGCAAACCGTTACGGTTACGGTGCGGACGGCGTTCCAGAGCGTGTCCAGGACCTTCGTCCTTGAGGTACAGGCCGTCGACGAGACCTACGTCGACGACAACGGCGTCATACACTGGCCGGAGTCCCCCGGCGCCACAAACTATCAGTTATGGGCGGGAACAACGCATGACGGCACCTTTGGCTTGATTAAGATGATCAATGGGGGGAGCACGGTCGATTTCGATCTCAAGACCATGCCGATGAGCCAATGGACCGGCATGGGACTGGGCTTAGGAGACACCGTCTTCCTGAAGATAATGACCGACGCCAGCGTTCCCGTCGGGGACATCGTTCAGTGGAAGATCGCCCTTCCGTAATTTTTTCCCGGAACCCGGCTTTCCGCCTCGGGCGGGGGCCGGGTTCCTCCCCTTCCGGCAATCCCTAAACCGGCGCACCGCCGGCCGACATCAAAATTCCCTCAGTTTTTTTCCCCGCATGTCGATATTGTGATATGGCTAAAGTCCGTGGTACGGCCCGAGATCGCGACACCTTACGGTGTACTAAGGAGTTCCGATGAAAAAAAAACCTTCGTTGGGGTTTTGCACGATGACTGCCCTTACCCTGGGTTTTGCCCTGACCGTGACCACCTGCTACGACCCGAACTTTATCCCGTCCACGACCAGCGTCTTTTTCAACATGCGGTCCGTCTTTCTTGAAAGAAAGATCGAAAACAACTGGACCGGCAGCGTCGACCTCGTCCTTTCCCTTAGGCCGAGCATCAACTTCAACGACGTGGACATCGTGTTCGAGGTGCCCGAAAGTTCCTTCGAGGGGAAGGTCGAGTTCGTCCATCCCCCCGCGGCGTTCGACCCGGACGGAACGGCCAGGGTAAAGGTCATGGTGGGACCCACCGTCGTCCTGGACGAGAAGGTGAGTTTTTCGGTCCAGGCCTGGGTTACCGAAAAATCGACGGGGCGGGTTTTTCTGGATTGGTGCCAGATTACCGTGCAGAGCGACAACGAGCGGTATTAACCCGCCGGGACGAGTCCGCGGGCCGATCCCTTCGGGGCTTTCGGCCGGCGATATGTTTGAAGGAAGGTACCTATGAAGTACAGGATCGTTTTTTCCCCCGTTCTGGCAACCCTCTGTCTCTCGCTCGTCGCGTCCGTTTTTTTTACGACATGCTACGGTCCGACGTTTTCTCCCGCGATTACCAGCATCCAGTTTACCCGCGGCAAAAAAGAGATCGAAATTCCGGCAGAAAAAATCGAGGACTACATTTCCATCAACAGTACCCTTACCCTCTTCCTCCGTCCCTATGTCGCCGTGGACGACGTGGGGGAACTGGAGATCACGACCCTGAACCATAAGTCGCAGTATACGGATTTCGAGGTCCTGTACAATAACGGCGACAGCTTCGCCCCGGACGGAACGCTGGAGGTGCCGATGACGATCAGGTACAACGGCCCCCCGGAATCGATAACCTTTACCGTCCAGGCCAAGGTTACCGAAAAGGGGCCGGAAAGCAGGATGTTCATGGACTGGTGCCAGGTGGACGTGGTCGTCGAGGGTCGGGGCGGGGAATAGCGGATGAAGGGAAAAGCCGCACGCTTGTATGCCCTGTGCCTGCTCGCAGGCGTTTCCCTCATGCTGGACGCCTGCTACAATCCGGAATATACCTCGACGATCACCAGCTGCTACTTCAATCTGGAAAACGAAAGGTTCGTCATCGAAAGGCCGTCGGGGGAAACCTACAGCGTGGAAGTCCGCCTTCCCTTAAGGCTGCGTCCCAGCTACGCGGCCGGTTCGGCCTTCATCACATGGGACGTTTTCAGGGTTCCCCCCGGATGGCAGGTCGAGTTCGACAAGGACCTCTCGGACAGGACGTTCGACGAAAAGGGTTCCGCGCAGGGAGTGCTCGTGGTGTATTCCAATACCGATTCCGACTACGCCTGCTTCACCGTGCAGGCCAGGGTTACCGAGCCGGGCCCCGAGCCGAACTACTTTCTCGCCTTTGCCCAGATCGAGGTGGTCATGGTGGGCGGGGAGGATTTCCCGAAAATTGCCGGGAGAACCAGATAGGGAAGGGGAAAATATGGGATCGTCGTTCGACCGAGGGGAACTTTCGGAATTTGCCGGTTTTTACGGTTTTCATTACCGGGGCGTGGACGGTCGCGCCTTGGTCGCCGACATTCTCGGCGACATGGAGCGGGGGCTTGACGGCCGCCCTTCCAGCCTGCCGATGATCCCGGCGTACCTGGGCCTTTCCCGGACGGCGCCGGTCGGCGGGAGCGTCCTGGCCCTCGATGCCGGGGGCACGAACCTGCGGGCCGCGCGGGTGGGCTTCGATCCTTCCGGCAGGGCGCGGATCGCCGAAAGCCGGCTGTCCGTCATGCCGGGCAGTTCCGGCCGCGTTTCCGCCGACCGTTTTTTCGACCTGATCGCCGAGGCCGCCCTCGCCGTGCTGGGTTCCGGCCCGGAGCCTTCCGGCATAGGCTTTACCTTTTCCTACCACATGGACATCCGAAAAGACGCGGACGGCATCCTCAGGGCCTTCAGCAAGGAGATAGACGCGCCCGAGGTGGTCGGGCGGGCCATAGGCGCCGGCCTGAGGCGGGCGCTTGCGGACCGGGGCTACCGCTACGAAGGGCCGATCGTCCTCCTTAACGACACCGCGGCGACGCTCCTTTCCGGCATGACTTCGGGCGGCGGGGCGGATTTTCAGGCGGCGGGCTTTCCCCCGGTGATCGGCTTCATCCTGGGGACCGGCTTCAACACCGCATACCCCGAAACCTCCGTCGGCAAGATCGGCTTCGAGTCGCCCGGCAGTCCCCAGATCGTGGTCTGCGAGTCCGGGGCCTTCGCCGTCGGCCACAGGGGCGTCCTCGACCTGGAATTCGACGCCGGGACCAGGGCGCCGGGCCTGTATTCCCTGGAAAAAACCTGCTCCGGCGCCTACCTCGGCCCCCTGATCTTCCATATCCTGAAGCGCGCCGTTCGGGACGGCGTCGTCCGCTTCGCCAGGTCGGACGAATTCCTCGCCATGGAAAGCCCGGATTCCCGCACCGTCAGCGACTTCCTCCGGGAACCGTCCTCCGGTTCCCTGCCCGGGAGCCTTTTCTCCCCGGAAGAGGCGCCCGCGGCGGCCGCCTGCCGGTACCTCGCCTCGATCGTCGTCGAGCGGGGAGCCCTGTTCTCCGCCGCGGTGCTGGCCGCGACCGCCCGCCGCGTCGATTCCCGGCTTCCCGGCCTGATAAGCCCCCTGAACCCGGTACGGATCGCCGTCGAGGGCAGTACCTACCTGGCCTTTACCGGCATGAGGGACTGCCTCGATGCCCGCCTCCGGGTTCTCCTGGCCGAGGACTGCCCGCTTCCCTTCCGCATCTTCCCGGTGGAACAGGCCAGCCTTCTCGGCGCGGCGGTCGCGGCCGCTTCGGGCCCCGCACCAAAGCCCGCGGGCTGAAGCCGGGCCCCGGCGTACCTTTTACGGTAATTCTCCTCCGCCAAACCCAAAACATTCGGGCCGTTTACGGCTAAAATCGAGCGGGTTTACCTACGGCCTTCAATTGTGTATAATAGCGGGGTTATGAGACTCGATCCCACGCTTTCGATGGCATGCAGGCTGGCCCGTTCGGGGAAATACGAGGCGGCGTTGAACGTGCTGCTGCCCGAGGTTACCCGATACAACAGGTCCTTTATCTATTTCCGTATCATGGGGACCGTCTGCCTGTATTCCGGGGAGTTCGGGAATGCCCTTACCTACTTCAGGCTGGCCAAGGAGGAGAAACCCGACGACGGTTCGGTGCTCCTGGGGCTTGCCGCCCTGTACATGCGACGGGGCGATTCGGGGATGGCCGTGGCCCTGTACCTCGACGTGCTGAAGGGGGATCCGGCGAACCGCAGGGCGAAAAAAGCCATGGCCCTGATCAGGCGGCAGGCGGGAACCGAGGCCTTTTCCCTCTGGCTGGAGTCAGGCAGGCTCGTTTCGCTGTACCCGCCGGTTCCTTTCCCCGGCTTTTCGGCCAAGGCGGTGGCCCTGGTCGCGGGGGCCGCACTGTCGGTCCTTGCCGGCGCCTTTGCGCTGACGGTGTGGCTCGGGTTCGTCGCAAATCCCTTTAGGACCTTCGGCGGACGGGAACTGCCGCCGGAACTTTCCCTGACCTGGGAGGACCGCGCCGCGCCGGTTACGGCCGGCGACGCGCAGGCGTTCCTTTTGGACCGCGGCCAGGCGATAGCGGCCTACGAAACCGCCCTGGCGCTTTTCTCCGACCACCGGGACGAGGCCGCCAGGGTTTTCCTGAACCGGCTGCTCCTCTCCAACGCCGCCGACACGATCAAGAACCGCGCCCGGCGCATGCTCTCCGAGATGGTTCCCCCCGGCTTCGACACTTTCAGGCGCGAGGACAACGTCAACTATGCCGAGGTCTGGCAGGAACCGCAGCTGTACCGGGGGGTGCATGTCGTCTGGCGGGGAATCGCCTCCAACGTGTCCATCTCCGACAGGGGCACATCCTTCGACTTCCTGCTGGGCCACAACGCCCCGCTGCGGGTCGAGGGGATGGTGCAGGTGGTCTTCGACCAGCCGGTCCCGCTGCCGGAGGACGCCATCGAGGTGCTGGGCCGGATCGTTCCGACCGGGAACGAGGGCCGTCTCCGGCTGGAGGGGATCGCCATAAGGATCAATTTGTGAGGGCGGTGGTCCAGCGGGTTGCCGGTGCGGAGGTTCGGGTCGCGGGGGAACTCAAGGGGAGCATCGGGCCGGGGCTGCTGGTGTACCTCGGGGTCGCGCCCGAGGATTCCGAGGGCGATGCCGAATGGCTGGCCGAAAAGATCGCCGGCCTGCGCATCTTCGAGGACGGCGAGGGGAAGATGAACCTTTCCGTCAGGGAAAACGCCGAATCCTCCGGCATCGTTCCGGCGGTCCTTGCCGTTTCCCAGTTTACCCTTATGGGCGACGCGCGCAAGGGACGCCGGCCTTCCTGGACCGGAGCGGCCGCCCCGGAACCGGCCGCCGCCCTGTACCGACACTTCATCGAACGGATACGGCAACGGGGCCTGACCTGCGAGACGGGCGAGTTCCGTGCCAGCATGATGGTCAGCTCCGTGAATGCCGGGCCCGTAACGATACTTCTGGATACGAAAGACCTGTAATCGCCCCTCGCCCGAAAGACGGCGGACCCGCCTGCGGAGCAACCTCCGGGCTTCGGCCCCGGCGGAAAACACGGGGCGGACGCGCGCCGCTCGGGCCAAAGCCTTTGCGCCTATGTCGGCGTCCGCTTGTGTCGTGCCGTTACTCGGTGTCCTCCATGCGGGCGAGGACTATTTCGGCGAGGATGCGGAATTTTTCGGGGAGTTCCCCGCCGTCGGAGGCATCGTAGCGTTCCAGGAGGGCCCGCATTTCCGCGCGGGCCTCGGCAAAGTTGCGCCGCTTGTAGTGGATGAAGGCGATCTCGTACTCGGCGTTGACGACCAGCTCCGGAACGTCCCCGTTCCGCTCGAGCAGGGCCCGGTAGTACTGCAGGGCCTCGCCGTGGCGGTTCCTGTCGGAGGCTTCCTGGGCCTTTTGGATCAGCTCGGCGGGGCTAAGGCCCTCCGGGATGGTCAGGTTCCCGGTCCCGCAGGCGACCGTGAACAGGGGGACGAGCAGGGCGACGGTAAGGACAAGGATCGGTGTGCGTCTCATACGGTGAGTCTAGCACGAAAGGGCGATTTTGACAAAGCCCGCGGGACGCACTATATTGGATTTGTCGGAAACACGAAGGAGGAAATATGGCGATAATTACCATTTCCAGGGAGCTTGCCGCCCTGGGGGACGAGACGGCGCGGGAACTGGCGCGGATACTGGGCTACCGGCTGGTGCAGAAGGATGCGATAGAGCGGAGGATGCGGGAATCCGGAACGCCGGACGGGAAGTTCGCCCGGTATGACGAACGCAAGCCCTCGTTCCTCGCCGGGCTTTCGCCGTACCGGGAGGACTACCTCCACTTCCTGCAGAGCGCGGTCTTTGCCGAGGCCGGCGAGGGCGACTGCGTCCTTGTCGGCCGGGGGGCCAACGTCATCCTGGGGAAGCTGCCGGCCCTGGTTTCGGTCTTTCTTTCGGCACGGATCGAGGTGCGCGTCGAAAGGGTCAAGGGTTATTTTAGCTGCGACGAGAAGCGGGCGGCCCAGATCATCGACCGCAGCGACCGGGACCGCTCCGGCTTCCACCGCTCGTTCTTCAACGTGCAGTGGCGGCATCCCGGCAACTACCACCTGACCTTCAACACCGGCATCCTAAGCCCCGCCGACTGCGCCGAAACCATCGCCGGCATCAAGGAACGGCTCTTTCCCGGCGAGACCGAGGGGCAGAACCGCGAGGCCCTGCGGGAGATGCTCCTGGCCCACAGGATACGGCACCGCATCCTGTACGAACGGGAGCTGCCCATCCGCTTTATGGAAGTTTTCGTCTCCGGAAGGGTCGTTACCCTGAGGGGTGCGACCAATTCGCAGGGCCTGCTCGACGCGGCGGTGGAGATCGCCGCCGAGACCGCCGGTTCCGGGACCGAACTGAACAACGAGATACAGATCATCAGGGAGTACGGGGTGATGCCGTAGCGGGTTTGCGGGTTCGGGGATTTACCCCGCAAAGGCCGGCTCCGGTTCCACGGAAAGCCCTTCGATGACGGAAACCGCGGCCCTGTCCTTTTCCCTGATCGTCGTCGGGCATTACCGGAAGAAGGCCTCCCCGCTCGGCGCCTTCCCGTCGATCATCCTCGGCAGCCTTATGACCCTGTTCATCGAGATCTACAACGGCTCCATGGGGGCCGGCAACAAGCCGGCGCTCTTCGGCTTCCAGGAGCCGATCATCCCGGGGCTCATCGTCAGCCTGGTTGTCTTCGTCGGCATCTCGCTGCTGTTCCCCAACAAGAAGAACGGCCTCGAACTCAGCGACGAGGCATAAGCTTTGGCAAAAGTCTGTTTTCCGCCCCCGCTCGGGGCGGGAAACAGGCGATCCCGTTCGGTTTTCCTTCCTTAAATAAGGATAAAAAGTAACGGTGGCGAAGGACAAGGCGGACCAAGCTCCTCTCAAAAAAAATTGTTCTCCCCAAAAAGTTTTTCTTGACAAAACCCTCCGGTGTGGTACTATGAAACGGTAGACCCTTGAGGGTTATTCTAAAAGACAGGACATAAATTGGAGGTTTTCCCATGATCGACTTGACCGTCCACAAGGACACGCTGAAAAAGACCGTAAACCATGCCAGGGAACGCAACATCGTCATTCCCACGTTCAAGCAGATGCGGGATCCGGCGCTCATCCCGGAGAAGATCAAGGCCAGGCTGAAGAACACCGGCCTCTGGGACGTGGAACCGGCGAACCTGTTCCGCATCGGCTGGCACAACGAGCCCGCGGAAAAGGGCGGCGGCTTCGGCGGGGTGAACTTTATCGAGTTTCCGCCTGAACTTACCGGGGTAAAGGCCCGGATCGTGGCCCTGGTCGGCAAATGGTTCCCCACCGGCTGCCACAAGGTCGGCGCTTCCTTCTCGTGCCTGGTGCCCCGGCTGGTTACCGGCCAGTTCGATCCCACCACCCACAAGGCCGTTTGGCCTTCCACCGGCAACTACTGCCGGGGCGGTGCGTACAACTCCGCCCTGCTGGCCTGCAAGGCGGTTTCGATCCTGCCGGAAGGCATGAGCAGGGAACGCTTCGAGTGGCTGCGGGAGATCGCCCGGAACAACGACGGCGAGATCATCGCCACGCCGGGAACGGAAAGCAACGTCAAGGAAATCTTCGACAAGGTTTGGGAACTGCGCTGCGACAGCCGGAACCTGGTCTTCAACCAGTTCGAGGAGATGGGCAACTGCCTCTGGCACTACCATGTTACCGGGCCGGCCATGGTCGAGGCGTTCAAAAAGATCGCCGGATCGGACGGGAACTTCGCCGGCGTCTGCCTCACTTCCGGCTCCGGCGGGACGCTTTCCTCCGGCGATTACGTGAAGGACAACTTCCCCCATGCGAAGATCGCCGTCTCCGAGGCATTGCAGTGCCCGACCCTGCTGGACAACGGCTTCGGCGAGCACCGCATCGAGGGCATCGGCGACAAGCACGTTCCCTGGGTGCACAACGTCCGGAACTCCGACATGGTGGTCGCCATCGACGACAACAATCCGGTCAACCTCCTCCGCCTGTTCAACGAGCCGGCCGGCAAGGAGTATCTGCAGAAGGAACTGAAGCTTTCGCCGGACTTCGTCGAAAAGCTTTCCTGGCTGGGCATCTCCGGCATCGCCAACGTGCTCACGGCGATCAAGTTCGCCAAATACTACGAGCTTACCGGGAAGGACGTGGTCGCCACGGTACTGACCGACTCGGCGGTGATGTACGGTTCCCGCCTTGCCGAAC
The DNA here is from genome assembly GCA_009780545.1 of Treponema sp. Next base: position 3,053 of record WQZW01000004.1, on the reverse strand, counting down.
TCACGGCGGAAAAGGGCCCGTACAATCCCGGCCGGGCGATCGCCGACCACGAGCGGTACATGCTCGGCGCCGGCACCGACAACCTCCTGGAACTGAGCTATGCCGACCGCAAGCGGGTCCACAACCTCAAGTACTACACCTGGGTCGAGCAGCAGGGACGGAGCGTGGACGAGCTGAACGCCCAATGGTACGACCGGAATTACTGGCATGCCATGCACGGCCAGGTCGAGGAAGTGGACCGCCTGATCGATTCCTTCAATGCCGAAGTCGGACTGCAGTAGGAGGCCGGGATGCGTCATGTCAAGTATGCCCAGTGCATCAATCGGGCCTGCGCCCACACGATCGAGGCGAAGCCGGACGTTACCGTCTGCCCCAAGTGCGGGGAAGTGCTGGAGATCGTCTACGATTACGAGTATCTGAAGTCCACGGTGGACCGGGGAAGGATCGAGGCAGACCCTGACCGCTCGATTTGGCGGTACAAGCCCTTCCTGCCGGTGCTGCCGGATTCGGCGGCTCCGGCGTTGCGGGTGGGCTTCTCGCCCCTGTACGCGCGGCCCGGAATCCTCGGCCTTAACTCGCTGTACATCAAGGACGACGGGCAGAATCCGACCGGGAGCCTGAAGGACAGGCCTTCGGCCCTCTGTGCGGTGAAGGCCAAGGAGGCCGGACGAACCAGAGTGGCCTGCGCCTCCACCGGAAACGCCGCCTCCTCGATGGCCGGCAGCGCGGCGGCCTCGGGCCTGGATGCCTATATCTTCGTGCCGGAACGCGCCCCCAAGGGCAAGCTCGCCCAGCTTCTGGTCTTCGGGGCCCATGTCGTCAGCGTCAAGGGAGACTATCAGGATACCTTCCGGCTGTCCGCCGCCGCCATCGAGCGTTGGGGCTGGTACAACCGGAACGCGGCGATCAATCCCTACCTTATGGAAGGAAAAAAAACCGTCGCCCTGGAAATCTGCGAACAGTTGAACTGGAAGGCGCCGGACTGGGTGGCCCTTTCGGTGGGCGACGGCTGCACCATCGCCGGAGTCTGGAAGGGCTTTTTCGACCTGTACAGCGTGGGCTTTATCGACAAGCTCCCCAGATTGCTGAGCGTCCAGGCTTCCGGCTGCTATCCGGTGCACCGCGCCTTCCGGGCCGGCACCGAGCGGATCGAGCCGATGAGCGAGGACACCCTTGCCGACAGCATCGCCGTGGGCGTTCCCCGCAACGGCCTTAAGGCGCTGCGGGCCATCGCCGACTCCAAGGGAATTGCCGTGGAGGTAAGCGACGAGGAAATACTCCGGGCGATGTGCGAGCTGGGCCGGGGAACCGGCGTTTTCGGGGAACCGGCCGGCGTTACCGGTTTTGCCGGCCTGAAGAAGGCGGTGGAAGGAGGACTGATCGGCAAGGACGAAACGGTCGTGTCCATCGTCACCGGCAACGGCCTTAAGGACACGGCCAACGCATTGAAGGCCGGCGGGGAACCGATTTCCAGCCCGCCGGACATGGACGCCCTGCTCGGGGAATTCCGGAAGCGGGGACTGAAGCTGGAATAGGTGATCCGATCCGCCGACGGCGGATCGGATTCCGGAGATTTGCGGGGCAAATCTCCATGCGGTATACTTGGTTTTATGGAGGACCGCAAAGGGGGTGAGAGAGCAAACGGCAACTCTCGGTCTAACCTTCGTTATCCCACGGATTGAAGCTCCGTGTCCTCCGTGTAACTCCCTGGTTGCTTCTTCTTCTAAATTGAAGAATTTTAACCACGGAGGGCGGGCCAATCCACCTGCGGCGGATTGGCCTTGGAGTTACACGGAGGGAAGAGGAATTTTCTTCTGCCGTGCGTACCGGTGACTTGAAACTAAGCATTGCTGGTCCCTGTCACATGGGGGTTGACAGGATTTCGGAAGTCCAGTACCCTGATTTCAGTCGTAGAGGCTATGGTGACTGGAGCCAAGCTACGGTGTCGGTCACTTGCCATGAGCGTTCAAGAGGGGTAAAAGTGTCGTTTAATGGAACGTTAGGCGAAATAATTCAAATATATTTGAAGTTGACATTAAAAAATTATTGTGTATAATCAATAATATGAGTGAAATAAAAAGTATTCTTGAGAATAACACTTCTGATAACATTGCTTCAGCAATAAAATTATATTCAAATATTTTTCCTGGGTTAGGTTCACTCTTAGGAGAAATTATTTGTAATTATATTCCAAATCAAAGACTTGATAGAGTTACGAAATATTTATCAGAACTTAATGATACAGTTGAAAAACTATCTGATGAAATCAAAACAAATAAAGATAAAATAAATCTTATTGAAACTGGATTAAAAGTATCTGCAAATTCGACTTTTAATGAGAAATGTGAATGGATTGCCAATATTGTACTGAAAGGATTATGTGATGATATAGAAATTCCAACAGCTGAAAGTATAATTAATATAGTCTCACAATTGAATTATGAACAAATAATCGTATTGTATTATTATGTAAAATATTACTCAAAACCATGGGTGGAAAAAATAGAATTTACAAATAAGTATAAATATTTATTTGATTTTGGGCATTTGATTTCTGAAAACAGAAAAGAATTTGATATGCTAAAAAATAAAGAAAAATATAATTTTAAAATACTTGGAAATTTAGGGCTTTTAGAAATTGATTATACATTTGAAAAATTACCAAGTTTCGGAATATCATCTCCAATTGGTATTAATGATATTAAAATGTTACAACATCAATTATATGAATTAAATGATAACCTAATAAAATATTTTCAACATAACAATTATAAGCCAACCGACCTTGGTTTATTAGTAATTAAAAATATGGGTTTACAACAATAAATATTTTTTATGATTTACTTCACCTAACAAACGGTATGCGTTCCGCCGTACAGTTCGTGCGGCTCCAGGTTCCGAAAAACCGCAGTCGGGCTATGCCCTTTGTGGGTTTTGTCTCCGCCACATTTGGGGCAGGGATGGTTGCTCCGCAATGCCCTATTACCTGCCCCAAATGTGAGTTACCTTGAACGTCAAGCGAATGGGTGCTAAACTGGTAAAAGAAATTGCTT
>WQZW01000003.1 GCA_009780545.1 Treponema sp. | reverse complement strand
TGGACGGCAAGGAGAACGGCAGCCTTTGGGCGTGGGGCAACAACACGGAAGGCTTTTTGGGGCTGGAACCGGCCGGCATGATAGAACCCCGTCCGCGGCAGTTGACGACTCCCAAGCAATAGGCGCAAACCGCCGCCGCGAAACCCGGCCGTCCGCAAACGGTCGGGCTTTTCGCATCACCCCAAACCTGACGCAATTTTCGTACGTAATGGAAAGACAGAAAGTCCGACAAAACCCGCAAAATGCTTGACATTCCACAATTTCCGATTGGAAACCTTTTTCAAGATAATTTAAACTTTATTCATAATCGATGGAAGGGAAATTGATCGTGAAAAAAACTACGACGGGCAAAGCGGAGGCCGACCCGGACCATCGGGCGTTCGGGGCCGGTATCCGTGCCTGCGCGGTTGCGCTTCTCGCCCTTGCTGCCATGCTTGCCGTCGCCTGTCCCGTTCAGGTCGAGCCGCAACCCAAACTGTCCGGCCGTGTCTTCATAGAACCGGCCGGCCCGGGTCGCCGAGCCGCCGGGGAAAACCCGATATTCCAGGTCGGGGACAGGATTCGCGCGAATACCGACGGACTTTCCGGAAGCGGCCCGCAGACTTTCCTGTGGAGGCGCGGCATCGACCCAATCCCGGGCGAGAAGGGAAAAACCTACACGCTGAGGGACGAGGACGTGGGTTTCGGGATTGCCGTAATCGTTTTCACGGACGGAAACGAGGGCGGCATCATCAGCGATCCCACCTTTCCCGTTCTCCGATCCGCCGTCGACGTTTCCGGCAACACGCTAGGCAGGGCCGCAAGCGAGGTGGACATATCCGGTACCTTATGGGTCGGAAAAACGCTCGGGGCCGAAATCAAATGGAGGCCGGGCAATGCCGACCAAATCGGAACCCGCTTTCAGTGGATGCGGTCTGAACCTTCGCTCAACGAGCCGATATCCAACGGCGACTATACGGCGATCCTTGGCGCCAACGACGGGGAATACACGCTTACCCGGGTGGACATGGGCCGCTGGATAAAGGTCGTCGCCGTCCATCCCGACTACGACTGGTACGTCGACGGCTATCATGACGAGGGAGCTTTCGGAACCGGCCGCCTTGAAGCCCTCGCCTACGGGCCGGTAACCGAGCCGGGGCCGATTGAGGTAACCGGTCCCAATTCCGTCGCAAGGGACTTTCCCGAACAGTACGTCGCCCGGCGAGGCGACGAAAGCTTTCGGCCGGCGCAATGGATGCATGACGAGCACAGGAGCAGCCATCCGGTGAGCGGCCTTACCGAGGAGGGCCTGTTTAGGGCAAGCTACGGCGAGGCCAACAGGTGGCACACCATACGGGCGAGCGAGGGCACCGAAAGCGGAAGCAAAACGGTAAGGGTAAGAAGTCGGCCCGCACCCGGCGACTGGCGCGTTGTCTTCGCCAAGGGCAAGGGCATAAGGCATGACGGCGAGCTCTGGTCGTGGGGCGAGAACGAACTCTTCGGCACGGTGGGCAACGGCGGCAGGGATTACGTTGCAAAGCCCGTCAAAATCACCGGATACGAGGACTGGGTCGCCATCGCCAGCGGCGAGATGCACATGATGGCGCTTCGTTCGGGCGGCGAGCTCTATGTATGGGGCAGCAACCAGTACGGAATGCTCGGCCTCGGCGATCCGATAGGCACCTCGGAGAACGATCCCCGGGAAATCAGGGTTCCCACCAGGCTTGGCGGGGCGGAATGGTCGTCCATTTCCGCCGGCAGCTACCACAATTTCGCCGTCAAAAAGGACGGAACCCTCTGGGCCTGGGGCCGGAACAACGGCGGGCACCTCGGGGCCGGCTACATGAGCGAATACGAGCCCAGGCCGATACGGATAGGGCAGGCCGGCTGGCGGCAGGTGATAGGGGCGACGTCGCACTCGATGGGCATCGACTCCGACGGGGTTCTGCACACCTGGGGCAGGAACCACTTCGGAACGCTGGGAAACGGACAGTCAGGCAACTGGGTGGAAGCGCACAGGCACACTCCTACCCCGGTAGAGACGGGTGCGCGCGGCTGGAAGCAGGTGGCGGGGAGCAACTTCTCATCGTATGCGATAGACGAGGACGGAATCCTTTGGTCATGGGGAAGCAACATGTATGGCCAATTAGGAAGGGAATCGAACGAATTTACCGGCTGGATCGGGCCGCAGTCGGACAGCAACCACACGAGGCCGATAAGCACGAGGCCCGACCGCGTGGAACACGAATACGGCGGACGGTGGCGGTCGGTGTATGCGCTTCCCGGAACCGCGCACGTTCTTGCCATAGACGAACGCGGCGAGCTATGGGCCTGGGGCGAGAACCACCACGGCCAGATCGGCAACGGCGATTCCGGACACGGCAAGATCGTAAGAAAGCCCGTTCGCGTAGTCCTGAGCGAAGCCCCGGACGCAACCTGGTTGAGCGCCGGCGTTGCCTACGGCGCGGAAGCCGAATTAAGCGGCGGCGGCGTGTCCATGGCGGTGATGGCGGACGACGGCAAGGACGGTACGCTGAACGGCAGCCTGTGGGCATGGGGGGACAACTCGACCGGTGCCCTCGGCATCGGCCACTCCACGGGCACCGAACCCCGGCCCGTGAGAGTGCGGCCCCCGCAGTAATCAACAACCCCGCCATGAATGGCGGGGTATGTTGTTGCGGTAAGGTGATTTTCGGAGAGTACATACCCTTTAAACGCCCTAAAGGGCGGGATATGTACCCTCCGAGTACAATCAAACGCCGGAGCTCAACCGGAATCGCCATACGAGCGCAACGCAGCAATCCATTGCCCCCGAAAGTTGTCACACTGCCGGAATCCCCTTGCTTCACGGACCTAGATTTTCAAAACCACATACACTATACTCGAAATAGGACGAATTTCCGATAAGTAAGGATGATCAGTCAGAAAAATGATGATCATCCTTAATGAACGGAACGCATATTTGGAGTTTTTTATGAAAAGGCTCTAGACCATCATCCTCCATGGGGAGATGATGGTCTAGAGCCATAATTATTTAAATATTACTCAAGTATTATTCAATAATTTTAGGCTGATATTGCACATAACAACCAATGCGTAGAGTTCCGACAAAACCAAAACTCCCGGGTCCATCAGCCCTCGGTTGATGGACCACCCCCTACTGCTAACCGACCTACCGCCAAACAGTAAATGCGTGGAGAAATTCCATCCTCCGAAGGAGGATGGAATTTCTCCCGAGTCCATCAGCCCTCGGCTGATGGACCATCCTGCTGATTAATCCGATGTTCGGTAAGGAACAAGTCCAGCACGGTGAGGAAAAAGATCACCAGCATGGGGCCGAGGATAAGGCCGTTGAAACCGAAGACCACGAGGCCGCCGAGGATCGAAAAAAGGATTATCAAGGGATGGAGCTTGATACGGTCCTTGAGGAAAATCGGGCGAAGGATATTTTCGGTGCCGGAGATGAAAATCGCGCAGAGCGACATGAACAGGATTCCCCTGCCGATGTCGCCGCCCGCGATCATGATGATTCCCAGGGGCAGCCAGATGGTCAGCGGGCCTATCATCGGGATGAAGACCAGAATGAAGGTGATGACGGCGAAAACCAATGTGCCGTTTATCTTAAAAATGGTAAACAGGACGAAGGCCAGGATCGACTGCGTCAGGGCGACCATGATGTAGCCGAGGAAGAGGTTGCGGGTAATGTCCTGGAACTTTGCCGTCAGGGTGGGCATGTACTCGTTGCGTATCGGAATGGCATGGAGGAACAGCCTGGACAGGTACGGGCCGTCGGAAAAAAGAAAGAACAGTGAAAACACCATTATCAACGTATAGATGATCATCGCCAGCGAGAATGTGCCGATGTTGATAACGATGTTGGTTCCAAGTCCCAGGATGTTGTTCCGTTGCCTCAACAGGAAATCCCTAACGTAGCGGTCGATCTCGTCGGCGGTAACGACGATCTGGTCGAAGGAAATGCTCCGAATCGCGTCGGCAAGCCATCCGTAAATATCGCTGAGGAACTCCGGCCGCTGCGTTACCACCTCCATCAATCCCTGGACCATTCCCATCGCCTGCCTGATAAACGCCATCATCACAAGGAACACCGGAACGTAGATCAGGGCCATCGTTACTATGGTAAAGGCCAGCGCCCAGAACTTGTGCAGGACCATCCCCCGGAACGTTTTTTCGTCTATATTTCTGATAACCCGCCGGTACAGGGGATTGACGATGACGTACAGAAGGATGGACCAAAGAAGAAAGGTGAAAAACGGGGCAAAAAGCCGGAGGACGGCGATCAGCAGGAGGACGAGCATCGCCCCGAGAATGTAGCTCTGGATGCGATACCTTGAGGAGTTCGGGTCGTGCCCTTGGCTTTGCAGGTCGCTCATACCGGATCCTACCAAGATTCTACAGGCTTGCCAATATCCGTTCCGCCTCGGACCGGCTGGAATGGGAAGCGTTGCGGTTGATCAGCTCGCTCAGATAGTGCCTGGCCTCGTCGTCCCGTCCCATGCCGACAAAGGTTTTCCCAAGCTCGAACATCGCATCCCAGTTATCTCCGTCCAGCTTCAACACCGCCCGGTAGGCGGCCTCGGCCCGTTCCAGGTTGCCGGCGCCGCTGTAGGCCCGCGCCAGGTTCAGTTGGACCATGGCGTTGGACGGTTGGGCGGCGATGGCCTTTTCGTAGTGAGTGATGCTGTCGGTCCAATTGCCCATGTTGGCATGGACGGCCCCGAGATTGTTGTTCACCTCGAAGTTGGTCGGAGCCAGCGAGTACGCGCGGGTAAGGATATCAAGCGCCTGCCTGAAATCCCCGTCGGCGATGAGGATGCTGCCCAGGTTGATTCGGGGGGAAAGGGCCGATGCGTCAAGCGCGATCGCCCGCCGGTAGGCGGTGGCGGCGAGGACCGAATTGCCGGATCTTTCCAAGGCAAGGCCCAGGGTGAACTGATACAGGGAATTGTCCGGGCTGATCTCGTCGGCCCTTCTGGCAAAGGCAAGTGCCTCGTTACTGCCCAGTTCCAGTTGGACCACGGCCATGTTGTAGTTTATCTGGGCATCGTCCGGAGCGATACTTAACGCACGGCGGAAGGTATCTGCCGCCGCATTGAGATTGCCGGCCCGGTTCTGGGCTATGCCCAGTTCCCGCAGCGTGGTAAGGTCCGAGGGATTGGATCGCAGGGCGGTATTAAAGGAAGTTATCGCCGCCGTGGTCTGGCCTCCGGCGGCAAGAATCCGCCCGATCTCCCTGTGGGCAAGGGCGTAATCCGGCCTGATGGCGACGGCGCGGCGATGGGCGGTAAGCGCCTGATCCTGCAGGCCGAGATTGGAAAGCGTTCCCCCGAGGTTGTACCAGCCCAGGGCGAAGTTCGGGGACAGCTCGACCGACCGGGAGAAGGCCTCCCGCGCATTGGGGAAACGCCGGGCAAGGAAGTAGCTCCTGCCCAGGTTGAAGAAGTACAGGTAATTGTTCCCGTCAAGACGGACGGCATCGTTGAAGTGGGTGATGGCATCGTTCGTCTGACCGCGTTCCTGGCTGACCATGCCCAGGACGAAGTGCGGGGCGGCAACGGTCCGGTCGCCGGCAATCGCCCGCCGGGCCATTTCCTCGGCCTTGCGCAGCGCGTCGGTCCCAATCTGCTCGCCGGCCTTTGCCTGGGCAAGGTCAAGCCAGCCTTCGGCCATTTCGCCCATCTTTTCCGCCGCAAAACGACCCTCGCCGGCCGGTATGCGGGCAAGTGCCTGCCCGAAAACGGTTTCCGCCTGGGCCACTTCCCCCCGTTTCAGGTGCTCCCGCCCCCGGGTTACCATCCCCGTGATCTCCCGCATCAGGGCCTGTTTTTCCTCGGCAAGCCTGGCATTTTCCGTAGCCGCCGCGGCTTCGGCCGCAGTTCTTCTGGCAGCCTCGGCCGCCGCGGCAGCAGCCGTCTCGGCCGCGGCCTTTCTGGCAGCTTCGGCCGCCGCCGCTGCAGCCGTTTCCGTAGCCCTTCTTTCGGCTTCGGCAGCAGCCGCAGCAGCCGCCGCCGTTTCGGCTGCGGCCCTTTTTTCGGCCTCGGCCGCGGCAACGGCCTGACCGTCCAAGGCTTCCTGCCTCAAAGCCAACAGTTCCGGGTTGTCCGGATCGTTCCGCAGGAGTTCGTCCACAAGGGCCAAGGCCCGCTCCGGATCGCCTGAGGCAACGGCCTGTCGTGCCAAGGCTTCCTGCCTCAAGGCCAAGAGTTCCGGGTTGCCGGGATCGTTCCGCAAAAGTTCGTCCACAAGGGCCAAGGCCTCATCCTGATTGCCGGCGGCAATCGCCTCCCGCACCAGGGCTTCCTGCTTCAGCGCGAGAAGTTCCGGATTTTCCGGATCGTTCTGAAGAAGCCCGTCGATGATCCCGAGAGCCTCACCCCGGGCACCGGAGGCAATCGCCTGACGCGCAAGGGCTTCCTGCCTCAGGGCCAAAAGCTCCGGGTTCTCCGGGTCGTCCCGCAAAAGATCATCGATGAGGGCCAATGCCTCGTCCTGGTTACCGCCGGCAATCGCCTGCCGTGCCAAGGCTTCCCGCCTCAAGGCCAGCAATTCCGGGTTCTCCGGGTCGTTCTCAAGCAGGCCCTCGATATGGGCCAAGGCCCGCTCCGGCTCGCCCGAGGCTATGGCCTGTCGCAGGGCTTCCTCTCTCAGGGCCAAAAGTCGTGGGTTCTCCGGATCGTCCCGCAGAAGCCCGTCCACGAGAGCAAGTGCCTGTTCCGCGTCGCCGTCAAGCAGCGCCAGACGTGCCAGGGCCTCCTGCCGCAGGGCCAGAAGCCGGGGATTGGCCGGATCGTCCCGCAGGAGGTCCTCCAGGAGTTCCGACGCCCGTTCCGCATCGCCGTCAAGCAGGGCCAGGCGTGCCAGGGCTTCCTGCCGCAGGGCCAGAAGCCGGGGATTTGTCGGATCGCCTTCAAGGAGGCTGTCGATGAGGGCAAGTGTCGATGTCGGGTCTTCGACGGCGGCAAGCCGGTCCTGGAGGATGCGGCTCCGCAATTGCTGAAGGAGGAGGCTGTCGGAACGGTCGGCAAGGATGCGGTTGAGGTATTCCATCGTGCCGTCAAAGTCGCCGGATGCCAGCATCTGTTCGGCGGTTACCCTTTCCTGCAGTTCGCGGAGTTCCCGGTTCTCCGGCTCGCGGGCCGTCGGCCCCTGAAGGGAATTCCTGGCCTGCTCGAAATCGCCTGAGTCCAAAAGTTGCTCGGTCTGCACCCAACGTTCCAGGTATTGCGATTCGGGGTCCGCCGGATTGCCCGCGAGCAGCTCGCGGATATGGTCGAGCAACTGGTCGAAATCGCCGGAACGGACCATCCGCTGCCAGATAAGCTCCCGGCGGAAGGCGAGCAGGCCCGGGTCGCCGCCGTTGTCGATAAGGCCGTCGAGGAAATCCAGGGCAAGCCAGAAGTCGTCGTCCGCCACCATCCGGTTGGCCTGAATCTTCGGGTCCTCGGCCGGTTCCCCGCCCTGCCGGCCCAGGAGGAGCAGCGTAGTTCCTCCGGCCATCAGAGCGAGTATGGCGATTACGGCAACGGCAATCTTTTTTCTGCGATTTCGGTCCAAAATTTCCCCCATGCCGCCACTCGGCGGCTATTCAAGCTCGAACTCCCCTTTGAATTCCTCGATGCCCTCGGGCCCGGTGGAGAGTCCCCTGCTTCTTTCGGCCGCCGCCCTAAGCGAGGCCGCAATGTCTTCGTTCAAAAGCCTTCGCCTTTCGGCATCAAGCCTGCCCATTTCCTCGTCGAGCAGTTGCTGCCGCTCGCTCCCGAACTGCTGATACAGGGCCATCTGTTCGGCAATCTGCCCGGCAACCGTATCCCCGAGCATGGCGAACATCGCTTCCTGGGTATCGGCCATCCGCTGCATCTCGGCGTAGATTCCGGCAAGCTGCTCGGCATGGGCCGCGTCGAGCCGGGCGGTCTCGGCCCGAATCCGGGCGATCTCCTCGTCTATGGCCGCCTGCCGTTCCGCGTCGAGCTTTGAAACCTCGCGTGTCAGGTTCTGCTGTTCGGCATCGCCGATCTCGGCATACCCGTCTCCGGCCTGCCGCCTGACTTCCTCCCGTATCTCGGCCAGCCGTTCTTCCTGGCGGAGCTTTTCCGCCTCAAGGTCGGCAAGCCGTGCGGCGTTCCCCGCCTCGTTCTGCTGACGTTCCGCCATCATCGAGGCAAGCTGTGCGGAGATGAACTGCAATTGCCGAAGCTGCTCCTCGGACAACCGCTGAAGTTCCGCATCCCGGGCGGCCTGTTCCTCCATGGCCCGCTGCTCGGCTCCCATCCGAAGGCTCTGCAAAAGCCGCTCGATGGAATCCCGCTGCGCCGAATCGGCCGCAAGGGCCAAGTACTGCTCGTAATCGAGGATCGCCGAGTCGAACTCCTCTTTCTGAAGGAAGGCGTTGGCCCTTCCCAACCTTGCCTGGGCCAAAGCCCGGTCAAGTCCTATGGCCTGCGAGTAGAAATCCTTCGCCCGCTCGAAATCGCCCATCCGGAAGAACACGTTGCCCAGGTTATTGGCAACCGTCGCCCCGAGATTCCCCGCACGCTCGATCAGCTCCAAATACAGGGCCGAAGCCTCCTCGAGAAGCCCCAGTTGCTCGTAAACTATGCCCAGGTACAGCCCGGCGACGATGTTCGACGGATCCTCGGCCAAGGCCTGTTCCAGGTACGCGCGGCTGTCCGCCGGCTTGTTCTGCATGAACAGTTCCTCCGCCCGGGCGAAGGCCGACTGCCCGAACGCCATGCCGGTACCCAGCGAGAAAATCACCACAAGAAAAAGCTTTTTCATATTCCCTCCGTACCTACATTTTTAATCGGGCACCTCCAATATATAACAATAACGGCCGTAATAGAAGATGATCCGATCCGCCTCCGGCAGATTGGATTTAGGAGTTTTGCTTTGCAAAACTTCACACATTTGACGACAAGCGCAAATCTCCCAAGTCCCTCCTCCTCTAGTTGGGTGGTTTTACTCTATAGATTATCGGAAGAAAGATGCCGGTTCCAGAGTAACCATCTTGGCGTGTCCCCTTCCGACTTGCGAACGGCCCGGAATCGTCATGGGTACTTGACAAAACGCCGGGGATTATCTATAATGTTATTACAGACTAACAAATTTGGAGGAGTTATGCTTCTTTCCGATATATCGAGTGGGACGGATTTTAGGGTCGCAAGGGTTGTCTGGGACAAGGAAGTCGGGCGGCGGCTTGCCGACATGGGCTTTACCGAAGGCGCGGAGGGCGTCGTTTTGCGCAAGGGATTTTTTCGCGGGCCCCTACATGTCCGCATCCGGGGGTACGGCATTCTCATCCGGCGTTCGGAGGCTTCGGGCATCGAGGTCGAAGTGGCGGAGGCCCGTCCATGAACGGCGAGCATATCCGGATCGCCCTTGCCGGCAACCCCAACTGCGGCAAGACGAGTCTTTTCAACGCCTTGACAAAATCCCATCACAAGGTCGGAAACTATCCCGGAGTCACCGTGGAAAAGCGGGAGGGAACCTGCGGACGCGGCGGGCGGACCTACCATTTCGTGGACCTTCCCGGCATCTACAGCCTTACCGCCTACTCGATGGACGAGGTCGTCAGCCGGGACTTTATCCTTGACGAAAAACCGGACCTTATCCTCAACGTCCTGGACGCGACCAACCTCGAACGGAACCTGTACCTCTGCCTGCAGTTCCAGGAGCTGGGCGTTCCCCTGGTCGCCGCCCTGAACATGAGCGACGAGGCCAAGGCCAAGGGCATCGTCATCGACGACGCAAAACTTTCCGCCCTTTTAGGGCTGCCCTTCGTCAGGACCGTCGGCAGCAAGGGCATCGGAATCGAGGCCGTTCTCGACGCGATAGACGACACATGGGAAAACCGTAAAAATAAAACCTACAAAGAAATTTTGGGCGATAAAATTATCTACGGCGACGAAATAGAAAAACAACTCGAGGATATCGAAAGGACCATTAATGCCGACGACGTCCTTGCCAAGAAATTTCCCGCACGTTGGCTGGCCGTAAAACTCCTTGAGGAGGACGGCAACGCGCTGGATCGGTTGCGGGGACATGCCGACGGAGCGGAGATCATATCGAGGGCAAAAATCGCCGGCGGCCGGATTCGGGAGAGATACGGCAAAACCGCCGAAACCGCGGTCAGCGAACGCCGCTACGGCTTTATCCGGGAAACGCTGAAGGAAGCGGTCAAGGTCAACCGCAGGAACGAATTCTCGATAACCGAAAGCATAGACGGAATCATCATGCACCGGTTCCTCGCGCTGCCGATCTTCATCGGCGTCCTGTGGCTGGTGTTCCGCCTTACCTTCCTTCTCGGCGACATGCCGGGGCAGTGGCTGGCCTCCGCCTTCCGGCTCCTCGGGGAAGGCGTTTCCCTGGTGATTCCGGCCGGACTTTTCCGTTCGCTCATCGTCGACGGAATAATCACCGGCGTAGGTTCGGTGCTCTCGTTCGTTCCGCTGATCATCATCCTGTTCACCCTGCTTTCCATTCTCGAGGACGTCGGCTACATGGCCCGTTCCGCCTACGCCACCGACAAGCTGCTCCACACCTTCGGCCTTCAGGGGCAGTCGATTTTGCCGATGATGCTGGGATTCGGCTGCACGGTGCCGGCGGTAATGGCGGCAAGGATGTTGAAGAACAAACGCGACAGGATCATCACCGTCCTGATAACCCCGCTGATGAGCTGCGGCGCCAAGCTGCCGGTGTACGTGCTGCTTTCCGCCGCCCTCTTCGGCGACAATGCCCCGAACATGATCATGCTGGTCTACGCCGTCGGCGTGGCGCTTTCCCTGATCTGCTCGCTGGTCCTGAAAAAAACGATTCTCTCGGGCGATCCCACGCCGTTCGTGATGGAACTTCCTCCGTACCGGATACCGACCCCGAAAGGCATTCTCTGGCATGTCTGCGAGAAGGTTTGGATGTACGTCAAAAAAGCCGGCACGGTGATCTTCGCCGCGTCGATCTTCGTCTGGGCCATCATCTACTTTCCTGTCGCCCAGGACGGGCAGCCCGAACAGGTGCAGCTTGAGCGGAGCATCGCCGGCAGCATCGGCCGGGCAATCGAGCCGATCTTCCGCCCGCTGGGCTTCGACTGGAAAATCGCCGTGGCCTCGCTTACCGGTTTCGCCGCAAAGGAAGTTACCGTTTCGACCCTCGGCGTCCTGTACGGCGTTTCGGGAGACCCGGAAGGACAGGGCGGGCAGGACTTGAGCCTTCGGGAAGCGATAGCCCGGGACAAAAACTTTACCCCGCTGATCGGATTCGTGGTAATGATATTCACACTGATCATGCCGCCGTGCTTTGCGGCGTTGACGATGATAAAGATGGAATTAGGCACGAAATGGCTTGTCTTCGAGATGGGATTCCTTTTTTCCATCGGCTGGCTCATCGGCTTTGCCGTGTTCCAAATCGGCCGACTGCTCGGTTACTAGGAGTTAAACCATGGAAACGATCTGCTATTGTTCCGATGTCTCGAAAGACGATATTATCAAGGCTATTGACAACGGAGCGACAACGTTGGACGAAATACGGAAGGCGACGAACGCCTGCACCGTGGGCCGCTGTGCCGAACTGAGTCCGCGCAAAAAATGCTGCTCCCCGGAAATCCTCAGGGTGATCAAGGAGCACAAAATCCCGCATTAAACCCTTCGGAATTACTCAATAGTAGCCAATAAGAAACTGTAAATAAAGGCGTGGAGATTTGCTTTGCAAATCTCCTTAGTACATCATCCTTTGGATGATGTACATCCGGCAATCTCGATGGTATACTGAGTCCATGCAGCTATGGTATGCCAGCGTCAATTTCGGCCTCGAGCGGATTGTTGCCAAAATACTTAAAACTTTCGGTGCCGGGGATATTTCCCCGCTCGAAGGTGCCCTCCTGTTTCGTTGCCGGGACGAACCGAACAGCAAATGTATCAACAATCTTTTTATGGTGCTGGATGATTTTTCCTCGGCGAACATTCTCGACGCCGCCCGGCACATCGCCGAAAAGATTCCGTCACTTCGGGGAACCGAGATCGGGGGAAGGACTTTCCGGATTGTGGTGATGGACTGCGGAAAGCTCCGCGCGATTCCGCCTGACCTGATGGGCAGGATCGAAAAGGAAGTTTCCCGACAAACCGGTCTCAAACCGAACCGGTCGAAACCGGACGTCGAGGTTTGGCTGAACCGCAGGAACGACAATTCGGTTTATTTCATGCTGCGCCTCCGCAAACATGCGGCTTTCGACAAGGCCTTGAACCAGGGCGAACTTCGACCGGACATCGTTGCGGCGATGATCCACCTGGCAAATGTCGGCGGGGATTCCCTTGCGGTCGATCCCTTCGGCGGATCCGGCGCGATTGCGGCGATGCTTGTCGAAAACGGCCTTTGCCGAAAAATCCATTCAGGCGACATGGATTCAGACTGCGTGGCATTGCAAAAGCGGCGTTTGACCAAAGCGAAGAACTGTACGGTGCAAAAGTGGGACGGGCTGAAACTGCCGCTGGAAACCGGCACGGTCGATGCCGTCATTACCGACCCGCCATGGGGCCACTTCCGGCAAATCCGGGCCGAGGATTTTTACCCCCGTTTCATCGCCGAAGCCGCCCGAATTCTCCGCCCGGCCGGCAGCCTTGTCTTCCTCGCCTCCCTGCCGGAAATTATCCTTCCGGCCCTGGAATCGCAAGGTTTTTCCCGCGAGCATTTCCCCCTAAAAATCAACGGCAAGGATTGTTTTCTATTTTGTGCGGCTAAGGGGAAAATGTAGTAAAAGGATGTTGGATGGCGGTATAGTGATTGATACTGGGCTTCGGTCCCGCTCCCCCATGCATCAACCTGCGCCGCCTTATCCGGTGTCCCCTACCTTCATCGTGCCGTTACTTGGCGCATAGACAAACGAACAGTGCCGGCATATACTCACCCTATGAACAAAGATATTCGCTGGAAACAGCGTTTTAGGAATTACAAAAAAGCCCTTACCACGGTGAAACATGCCGTCGAGCTTGCAAAGTCCCGCGAACTAAGCGCCCTTGAAAAACAGGGAGCGGTGAAAAGCTTCGAATTTACCTTTGAACTGGCCTGGAATATGATGAAGGATTATCTTGAGGAGCAGGGAATCGCCGGTATTATTGGCAGCAAGAACGCCATTCGGCATGCTTTCAGTAATGGCATTCTCGAAAACGAACAAATCTGGATGGAAATGGTAAAAAGCCGTAACATTTCATCTCATACCTATGATGAAACCACCGCCCAAATGGTGCTTGCGTTTATCACCGGCGATTTTTACGATGCGTTCGCGGCACTGGAACAAAAAATGGAGACGCTGGAATAAATGCCGTACGGGATTTCCGACGAAACATTGCAGTTCCTTCGCTTGGTATTCCAAAAATATGCGGGGATTCGGCAGGTTGTTATCTACGGCAGCCGCGCGAAGGGGAATTACCGCCGAGGTTCCGACATTGATTTGGCGCTTAAAACCGGCGGCAGTTTTAGTTTCACCGATTTACTCAATATCAAAAATGATTTTGAGGATTCCGATATACCTTATTTTGTCGATGTTTTAGTCTACGAGAATCTTTCAAATCCGGAACTGAAGGATCACATCGACCGTGTCGGCAAAGTCCTGTACTCCGCATAAGATTGCCGCTCCGTTTCGGCAAGGGGAATCAAAGGGTTGGTTTGAAGACCAGGGCCCGCAACCCAAGCCCGACGGCAATTGCGGGGCGTTGCGGGGCAGTCGCGCACTGCTCAGGCTAAAGCCTTTGCGCCATTTTTCGTCTTGGGCGCCTTTATTGGCGCTCTCGGCGTGGAGCCTTTTTCATCCACGCGCTGCGCGCGCATTCATTGGCCGCCCCGATCGGGGGGTAGCCGGAGACTTGCGTAGCAAGGCTCCGGCTCAGGGGGGCTTGGCCCCCCGCATAATTATAAACGGGTGGAGTTTTGCGAAGCAAAACTCCGAATCCAATCTGCCAAAGGCAGATTGGATCGGCTTAGCCCCCGCATAATTTATAAGAATCAACGGATGGAGCTTTGCTTCGCATTATGACTTCCTTTCCAATCCCAGATAGTAGGTCTCGAACGATTCGCTGCGGCAGGCTTCCGGCTTGTGGGCCTTGGCGGTCTTGAAGAGGGTCCGCATGCGACGCAGGAGTTCGGAAGTGTCGCCGCCCTGAAAGACTTTGACGGCCAGTTTGCCGCCGGGAGCCAGGGCGGTTTCGGCATAGCCCAGGACTTCGCCGGCGAGGTCGAGCGAACGGCAGGTGTCCACGAAGCGGTTGCCCATGGTCGCCGGGGCCGCGTCGCTGACGATAAGGTCGAAAGGGCCGTGTTCGAGGATGGCGGCGCGGATTGCCGCATCGGTGATGTCGCCCTGGATGAAGCGGAAGTTTTCGCCGTCAAAAAGGCCGGCATCGGTTCGGCGGGAAAGCGGGCAGAGATCGGCGGCAAGGAGAAAGCCGGGCTTGGCCGAACCGGCCATCTTCCTTAGCAGGTACAGGCTCCAGCTTCCGGGAGCGGCTCCCAGGTCAAGGATGCGGAACGGGCCGGGCGACCGGGGGCCTTTGGTCAGGGCGAACTTTTCGTCAAGTTCCTGCAGCTTGTAGACGGAACGGGCCGGGTAACCCTCCTTGCGGGCCTTCAGTTGCCAACTGTCGGGTTTCTTGTAATTCGCCATGCTTTTCAATATACTTCAGGAGTGGACCCGCAGTACAGCCTTAGACTGAAGGACATCGAGGAGGAAATCGACCGCTGGCTGCCTAAGCCTGAGGCCGCCAATGCCTTTTGGTCGAAAGCCGTGTTCGCCGAGGTCGGCGACGTTCCGCTTTTGCGACCCTTGCTTGATCCATGCCGGGACTTGCTGGACAGGGGAGGCAAACGGTGGCGGCCTTTGCTGATGACCCTGGTTTGCGAGGCCCTCGGCGGCGGGGATTCGGCCCTTCCGCTTACGCCCTTGGTCGAGTTCTCCCACAATGCGAGCCTGATTCACGACGACATCGAGGACGGGTCCGAGGAGCGCCGGGGCAAGCCGGCGGTGCACAGGCTGTACGGCACCGATGCGGCGATCAATTCCGGGAGTTTTCTGTACTTCCTGGCCTCGGCCTGCATCGATTCCTGGGCGGAAAAGTTTGGGACCGGAAATGGCGACGCGGCGAAGGCAAGGGTCTACGGACTTTGGGCCCTGTTTATGCGGAACCTGCACTTGGGACAGGCGATGGACATTCATTGGCATCGCAACCCGGAACTTGTTCCCTCGGTCGATCTTTACTTCAGGATGTGCGCCCGCAAAACCGGATGCCTTGCGCGGTTTGCCGCCGAACTTGGCGTTACGGCGGCCCTGTTTGCCGGAAAGCTTGCCCAGGATCGGGCGAAAGTTCTTGCGGAAAAACTGGGAACGGCGGCCGAGAAACTGGGAATCGGCTTTCAGATTCTTGACGATGTCAAGAACGTTAGCACGGGGATTGTCGGAAAAAATCTTGGCGACGATATTGTCGAAGGTAAGAAAAGCCTTCCGGTGATTCTCCTTTTGAACGACCGGCCTGAAAAAAAAGAAATGGTGGCCAGATGCTTTGCCGGGGCACGGGCCGCCGGTATTACCGCCCCGGAAGTCGCCGAACTGATGGAGGAACTTGCCGCTTCCGGCGTGATCGAACGGGCACGGGCGCAGGCGGAATCGTTTATTGCCATGTCGGGGGAAGTTTTTTCCGCCGTCTATGCCGATCCTGGAACGGGAACCGGAGTTGACGAAAAAAAGGGGTTGTCGGGTTTGGTGAATCTTATTCGCTAACTTGTATTTTAAGGAAGACACGATGAAAAAAATGCACGAGGTTTCGGTCTGGACGATTGTCGAGTCGAAGGAAGAAGGCAGTGCGGTCCTGCTCCGCACCTCGAAAAAAGATATCGCCATACCGATTTTTATCCTGCCGTCCGAAGTGGAGGCAATACTGGTCGGGCTGGAAGGGCGAGCCCCCAAAAAACCCAATACGCAGAACCTTCTTTTGGACCTCCTCAACAACCAATACCTAAGCCTTCAGCATATCGAGATTTACGACATCAAGGACAATACCTACCATGCCAAACTGGTGATCGGCGATAACCGGGAAACCGGCAAGAACATCCAGTTAGATTGCGGCCCCGGCGATGCCCTTGCCATGGCCTCCTCCTGCAAATGTCGCATCCTGGTCGCCGCCGAGGTTATCGAAACAAGCGGCATTCCCGCCGACTATTTTATCGAAGCCTTCCAGCAAAATCGTGAAGGAGACATTTTTGGCGGGAAAAAATCGTTTTTGGAAAACAAATGTAATAACCTTGCCGAACAGTTGGAAAAGGCCCTGGAGAAGGAGGAGTACGAGAAAGCCGCAAAACTTCGTGATATGATGAATGCCATGGACAAGACAGGTTTTTTGAATGAACGGTGAATTGTCGGATATTTATTTTAGGAATTGGATTATGTGAATGATTATGCAATTTAGCCATAATTAATTGGATGACACCACGGTACTTAAAAACCTGTAACGTTTTACTTATCACCAACCAATGCCGTGGAGAATTTCAACCCTCCTACCGGAGGCTTGAAATTCTCCACAGTCCATCATCCTCCGGATGATGGACCAACTTCCAAGTCAAATCCCCTTCGTGCATTCACCCTGCAGACGACGAATTCCCCGGCCTTTTCCGCCCCTCCGCCCGAAGCGACAAAGACCGCCGAGCCGTCAACTTCCGGGGCCTGGCAGTACAACCTTCCAAACCAGAGATTTTCCGTTTTCAGGCCGCCTGAATCGTCGGGCAGTTTCTCTTCAAGCAGGACCGACAGGTTCTGTCCGACAAACCGTTCCATGTT
>WQZW01000002.1 GCA_009780545.1 Treponema sp. | reverse complement strand
CTGAATCAAGAGGGAAGAGGTTATGAAAAACTACGGCGGAAGTAGCCGAGGGCCTGCAGGATTCGAACTATGCCGGCGGTCCGGCAGGGCGGAACCCGTCCGACGAAGGCCGAAGGGCAAATCCCGCGACAACGTAATGCCCGCCCGGGAGTTTCCCAAAAACATGGTAACGTTCGCCGTCAATTTTTCCGGCTCCGCCTTCCCCGTGATCCCGGGCCTGAGTTTGGGATACGAGAACTTTTTGAACGAAAAATTTTCCCTGGGCATCGGCCTCGGCTACCGTTTTTAACGCCCCGGATAAGGACGGCGACAACCCGGACAGGGGACCTGCCGCCGATTATAATGGAAGCAAATGAAGGTCAGCATCGTCATTCCGGCCCTGAACGAGGCGAAGAACCTGCCGGCGCTCCTCGAGAGCATCCGTTCCCAGAACTTCGACGACTACGAGATCATCCTCGCCGACGCCCGTTCCTCCGACGATACCCGAAAGATCGCACTGGAGGCCGGCTGCCGGGTGGTGGACGGCGGGCTGCCTGCGGTCGGGCGCAACGCCGGGGCGGCGGCGGCCCTGGGGGAATTCCTGTTCTTCCTCGACGCCGACGTGATCCTGCCCCGGGGCTTTATCCGCAACGTGTACGAGGAGATGCAGGACCGCTACTTCGACCTGGCCACCTGCGAGATCCGCCCCCTGTCCCAGTACCGGCTGGACCGCGTCATCCACCGGATGATCAACCTCGCCGTCCAGATGAACCTCCGCATCGATCCCAAGGCCTTCGGCTTCTGCATCTTCGTCACCAAACGCCTGTTCGACAGGGTCGGGGGTTTCGACGCCACGATCTACGTCGCCGAGGACAACGACTTCGTCAAGCGGGCCTCCGTCTTCAGGCCGCTGCACTACCTGGGTTCGGCCCACATCATGGCCAGCGTCAGGCGTTTTCAAAAGGAAGGCCGCTTCGCCTACATGAGGAAGGGCGTCAAGCTCAACCTGTACCGCACCTTCCGGGGGGAGATCCGCAGCGACGAGGTGGTCAAGTACGAGTTCGACCGTTTCGACAGGCCGGACGCGCGGGAGGAAAAGGCCTTCCTGGACTGGCTGGAGAAGCGGCTGCTCCGGCTGGAGGAACGGTCCCTGGCCCCGAACGGGCCCGCTTCCGGAGGGACGGAAGGCCGGCAGATGCAGCCCCGCCTGGACGAATTCGCCTTCCTGGTCGAGGACCTGGACGCGTACCTGGGCAAAAAGGAACGGCGGGCCCGGCGCATGCTGAAATGGAAAAATTTTTTCAAGAGGCGGAATTGAGTATTTTCCTGTCCTGATGGCCAAGCCATGATTATCTTGACTTTTTTTCCCGTTTATGCTACAGATGGGAGCATAAGGGGGAACTCATGGCAATGGAAAGGGCTTCCGCCCAACAGATGAAGACCTTCTGCAACCTGGTCCGCAAGCTCAAGGCGGAGTACGGCTGGACGAAGGAGGCGATAGGACGGATGGTCGGGGTCAAGCACAACACCATCAGCGAGTGGGTTCTCAAGGGCCGCTGCATGCTCAAGTCCGACTACCCGGGCCGACTGGCGAAACTGCAGGGGATCCTCGACGAAAAAAAGGTCTACTCCAACGACCGGAAACGCCAACGGGATTCCATCTCGGACGAGGAAGTACGGGAAGTGCTGGAGGAGGTCGCCAAGGTAAGGACCGAGTTCGGCCTTCCGGTGGGCTGGAAGTACGGGCATGCCCTGGCCCTGCTGGAAACCGGCAAGTCCTACATCAGGAAGACCACCCGGGACAAGCTCCTTCAGGTTCTCCGGGACTACGCCGAGGACTGCAGGAGGACCGGCCGGGTCCGCGGTTCCTACTACGTGAGCAGGGAGTACGCCGAACCCCTGCTGAAACGGATGCGGGACTACTATCGCGCAAACTCGATGTCCGTCCATGCCATGGCCGGCTACCTGGGAATGACCGACTGCGCCCTGTACCGGTGGATGTTCGAGACCCACAAGAACATATCCAGGGTCCTGTACGAAAAGGTCGCCGCCAATATGGACAGGCTCGAGGCCTCCGATTACGGGAACACCCACAAGGCCTACCTCGTGCCGGCGAAGGAGGCCGAGGCCCTGTTGGAGAGGGTGCGGAAGCAGAGCAAGCGCATGCCCAAGGTGGCCATAGGCCGGATACTGGGCATCAGCGAGAACACCATCTACAGCTGGTGCTACAACACCCCCAGGCGCATCTCCCGGCCCCTGTACGAGAAGGCCATGCGGGGAATGGAAACCCTGGAAACCAAAGGAAATAAATCATAATACGGAAGGGGGCCGATCCAATCCGACCTCGTCGGATTGGATCGGCGGCGTTCCCGCACGAACCGTGAAGGTTTGCTTCCGTCAACCAAGGCGCGGAGATTTGCCCCCCAAATCTCCGCGTCTTTATTCAAAGCGGTTTTCCGTGCTATCCTCCGGGTACGGGCCGCGGGCCGGTCCGAATTTTCCGGTGGAGGACCTCGAACCTATGGATGATTTTGCCGGGCTGGGAGTCCTGCCCCCGTTTCCGCAACGGCTTGCCCTGCGTTCCGTTTCCCGGCCCACCGCCGTGCAGAAACTCGCGATCCCGCCGCTCCTTGCCGGCCGGAGCGTCGTTTTCCGCTCCGCCACCGGCACCGGCAAGACCTTCGCCTACCTGCTTCCGGCCCTTCAGGGACTTGCCGGGGAACGCCCGTGTCCCTACATGGGACCGGAGCTGCTGGTCTGCGCCCCGACGCTGGAACTCTGCTCGCAGATCAAGGGCGAGATCGACTTCCTGCTGGGGCCGGAAAGCCCGCCCGGCCGGGCGGCCCTGCTGATAGGCTCGGCGAGTCCCGGCCGGCAGGTCGAGGCGCTCAGGAAGGGCAAGCCCGCCGTCGCGGTCGGCAATCCGGGAAGGCTCCTCCTGTTGGCCTCTTCCGGGAAGCTGTCCTTCGACGGGCTTCGGTTCCTCGTGCTGGACGAGGCCGACCGCCTTGCCGCCCCGGAATGCAGGGAGGAAAGCGCGGCCCTCGCCGCCGCGATCGCCGGCAGGAGACGGAGGGAAGGGCAGGCGGACCTTACCGTCGCGGCATGTTCGGCCACGGTTTCGGCCAAAACCTCCGCCGTCTTCGGTTCGCTGTTGGCCGGCGCGGCCCTGCTGGAAACGGACGAACGGGAGATCCTGCGGGAACGGATCGAGCACTGGGCCATTTTCAGCGAGGAACGGCGGAAGGGGAAGACCCTGGCCTCCTTCCTTGCCGCCGTCCGGCCGAGGAAGACGCTGGTCTTTACCGGCCGGACCTACGATGCCGGAAAGATACTCGCCGACCTGCAGCGGCGGAAGGTGGCCGCCGCCGGCCTGTTCGCCGACATGGACAAGGGCGACAGGAAGGCGGCCCTGCAGAACTTCCGCTCCGGGAAGGTTGCCGTGCTGGTGGCCTCCGACCTGGCGGCCCGGGGCCTTGACGTTCCGGAGGTAACCCATGTGGTAAGCCTGGACCTGGACGAAAACCCGGATTCCTACGTTCACCGCGCGGGGCGCACCGGTCGGGCCGGCAGGCGGGGAATCATGGTCTGCATCGGGGACGAGGTCCAGATGCGGCGGCTCGCCCTGCTGGAGAAGAAGCTGGGCATCGTCGTCCATCCCAAGGAACTGTACGGGGGAAGGATCGGGGCCCCCCTTCCGGAAGAGGCCGATCCGGTCGATTCGTCATCCTAAGGATGCCGGGCCGTCGTCGTTGCCGACCGGAGGAGGGCGGTCAAAGGTGCCGATAATGATACGGGGGTTTGCGGGATAAGGCCCCGTATCCGCCTTGCCGTGCCGGCAAGGGTCGGGGCTTCCCGCGGAAAACGGACGCGGGAGCCCCGCATGACGAAATCCCGCGCGTCATGGAGCGAATTTCCTGATACGAAGTCGCCGCCGGCTTGTTATAGTGGCATAAGGATCGGAAATTACGGAGGGCAGGTGGCGGACAGGGCTTTTTCGTTCAGGCTTTGCATTCAGATACTCGTCATCGCGGCCCTGCTCGCCCTGGCCGGCCTTCTCGTGGCCGGGATATGGGGGGCGTTGAGCCTGGGACTCACCGGAGTCAGGGACGGGCTGATCGGCGGGGCGGAGGAGAGGCTGGGAAGGAGGATAACGTATTCCTCGATCAGTCCCTCGCTTCTGGGCGCCTTCGACGTCCGGGACCTCGCCGTTGCCGGATACGGGGATTCGCCGGTGCTGGCCGCCGGCCGCCTCAGGCTTTCCTACTCGCTTTTCGACCTGGTCTTCAGGCGTACCCTGACGGTGCGTTCCTTCCGCCTGGATTCCCCGCTGGTGGACTTCGATACCTCCCGCGACCTCGATCTCGCGGAACTGCTGGATTCCCTCGGTGGGGAAGGGGAGCGGGCGGCCGTGGGCGTCCGCTTTACCGAGGGACTTTCCGTGCTGGTGCGGGGCGGGACCTTCATCCTGCGGGGGCCGGTCGGAACGGCGAGGCTGGACGATTTCAATTTCGTCGCCGGGACGGAGGGCCGCCTCCTCAACCTGGACGGTTCGTGGAACCTGCTCCTGGCCGGTTCCGGGCCCCTGGCCGAGGAGGTGCGGGTCAACCTGGCGATGAGGGCCGAAGGATCCCTGGTCCGCGACTTGGGCGACGGGGAGGGGGTTCTCCTCATCCCCGGCATCCAGGGGGACGCGCTCAGCTCGGTTCCCATGGCCTTCGCCGTTTCCCTCAAGGACGGACTCTTCCGGATCGAAAAAATCGCCGATTCCCTGCCCCTGGAACTGAGCTTCGGCTACGACGTCGCCTCGGGCGAGATGGACGGCGGGCTCAGCTCGGCGGGCTTCGTCATCGGCGATTTTCTCGCCCTCGACGGCGCCCTCGCGGATTTTTCCCGGATACTGGAGGTCTCCGTTTCCGGTACCGCCGAACTGACCCGCCTTGCCGAGGGGACCCTTTCCTACCGGGTGGACCTGGCCGGCGGTTCCCCCGCCCAGGGGCCGGCTTCGGCCTTCGTCCTCGATGTCTTTGGGGACGGGGACGGCTTTTACGTACGCGAGGCCTCCTTTACGCTTCCGGAGGACGGGGAGGGGGGATCAGGCTTTTCCGGCACCGTGGCCTTCGCCGGCGGCGCGGTTTTTGATCCCTTCGGCTCGAAGGGAACCCTTTCCGTCAAGGACCTGACACGGAGCGGCTTCCCGGGACTGTCCGCCGTGATAGACATCGGGGGAGGGCCGGACGGGGTGAGTTTTACCTCCGGCGACCTGCGACTGGGACGCTCCGACCCGGTATCCTTCGCCCTGAACGTGGTTCCGGGAAGCCGGGACACGGCCTTCGACGTCGCCCTGTTCTGGCCGGCCCCGGAAGGGGGCAAGCCGGGGACGGCGCTGGTGAGGGGCGTCATGGGTTCCTCTCCCCGAAGCCTCGACGCCACGCTGTCCGTTTCCTCCATGCCGGTACTCGGTATGGCCGAGATGCTGCTCTCGGGGAAAGTGCCGAAGGATCTTCTGGCCAGGGGAGGGGGGGGCTCCGCCGGGCTCGGGGTCCTGCGCATGGACGCGGACGGGGTGCTTTCCACCGATTTCGTAAGGTTTCGGTACGGCGTTTCGGAGCTTGTTTTTTCGGGCGGCGGCTTTTTCGGTTCGTTCCCGTTTTCCGGCACGGAAAGCTTCGTCGAATTTGACGGGGGCCGCGTCGAGTTTTCGGGCGAAACGCTCGATTTTTCGGGCGGCGCGGAGTTCGGCGGCCGGGACGGTTTCGCCTTTACCCTGAACGCCGACTACCGGGGGATTCCCTACCTGGTGGAGGGAAGGGCCGACGGGGGTTCGGTATACGTCGGCGGGCCCAACGACCTGGACCTGAGGCTTTTCCTCGCCGAGACCGGCGTCTCAGGCCATGTCCTGGCCGAAGGCTTTCCCCTGCCGTTCCTCGGCCGGCCGGCCCTGCTCTCCGTCAACGCCGGCCTTGATTCCGGGGGGGGCGGGAACTGGGAGCTGGACGTGCGCCGCCTGGAACTGGCCGACCTTGCCGCTCCCACCGGCCTTTCCAGGATACGGGTTTCCGGCAGCGCCGCGGGCGGCCCGGCAGGTTCCTCGGCAACGTTCCCCGAGCTGAGCTTCAGGGACGGGACCGGCGAGCTTTTCGGGGCGGCGGCCTTCTCCTGGGGGGACGGAAAACTTCTGGGGGACATGGTTCTCGGGGACGGGGAGGAGACCTACGCCGCCGAGGGAAGCTTCGGGGACGGGACGCTCAGGCTGGAAATGGCGGCGTCGTCCGTCAGGCTGTACCGTTTTTCCCGCGCCTTCAGCGCCCTGGTGGCGGACGGGACGCTGGCCCTCGGCTGGGATTTCGCCGGGAACGGGCTTCCGGAGGCCGAACTGGTCGTTTCAAGGCTCCACGGGAACGGTCCCCAGGGGGAGATTTCCGCCCGGGGACGGCTCAGCCTCGTCGACCGCAGCCTTACCCTCGCCGAGACCGATTTCGACCTTTCGGGCCTCACGGGGAGGATACCCGCACTGGTGCTTGCCGTCGACGACGGGCGGCTTCGGGGCAATGCCGAGTTCGGCGGGGCGATAAACGGCCGGCCGGTGCGGGGACTGCTCAGTCTGGATTCCTCCTTCGTTCCGACGGAATCCTGGTGGGACCTCGATCGGGCGTTGGACGAATTCTCCGGTTCCGTCGACTTCGTGAACGCGGTCTTCGGGGAAGGGGGGGCGACCCAGGACTTCGGTTTCGAGTTCTCCCGCTCCGGGGGCAACATGCGGGTTTCCGGCGGCCCCCGCGACATGCTCCGCTTTATCGTGGACGAACGGGCCAACTTCCTCCTGGTTCTCTCAAGCCCCTTCCCGGTGCGGGGTTCCTTCGTCGGCTCGCTCCGGGACGGGATATTGGATGCGCGGGGCAACGACCTGCTGATCGACCTGGCCGGCCTGTACGCCTTCCTTCCGGCGGACGAGGAATTCTTCATCAGCGAGGGATTCGTCAGCGCGTCCCTGGACGTTTTCGGGCCGGTGGCGGACCCTGAATTCCGGGGGACGGCACGGGCTTCCGGCGTGCGGATCCATGTGCCCGGCTTCATCGCCCGCGAACTGAGGCCCGTTCCCTTTTCCGCCGTCTTCGAGGGCGGCGAGATACGCTTCGGCCCCGTCCAGGTCGCCGTGGGCGGCGGCGCGGGCACGGTGTCCGCCGTCTTCGCCTTCGAGCGCTGGGTTCCCCGTTTTTTCAATCTGGACATCGTCGTCCCCGCCCGCTCTCCCATCCCCTTCGCAATGAACCTCACCGGCTTCATGGCCCAGGGCGACACCTCCGGCAACCTCACCATCACCCTGGAAAACCGCTCGATGAACTATTCCGGAAACCTCTTCGTCAACCGGACGGAACTGAGCGTGGATAACGACGAGATATGGAGGACGAGGGAGCCCTTCGGCAACGAGGACATGCCCTTCAACGTGGACATCACGATCAATTCCGGGCCCTCGGTGGAATTCCTGTACCCGGACCGCCGTTTTCCCGTGGTCCGCGCCACGGCGGAGATGGGTTCCTCCATACAGGTGATGGCCGACTCGGTGGCCAGGCAGTTCGCCGTCGTCGGGGACGTGCAGGTGCGCCGGGGAGAGGTCTTCTATATCCAGCGGAGCTTTTACGTGCGCTCCGGGCAGATCGTCTTTCGGGAGAACGAGACCCTTTTCGATCCCCGCCTTACCGTCCGGGCCGAGCTGCGGGAACGCAACCAGGACGGGCCGGTTACCATATCGATGCTCGTGGACAACGAGCCGCTTTCCTCGTTCAACGCCCGCTTCGAGGCCTCGCCCCCTCTTTCCCAGGCGGAGATATCCTCCCTGCTCTGGCAGCGGGTGGCGGGCGCCGGCTTTGACGAGGCCCAGGCGGAATCGGATTCCGGCCGGGTGCTGCTGTCCTCAGGCCTGGACATCCTATCCCAGTTCACCGCCATGCGGGAATTCGAGCGGGTGGTGCGGAACTTTTCCGGGCTCGACATGTTCAGCATCAGGACCCAGGCCCTGCAGAACATCGTCTTCTCCGGCCTCATGCCCCAGGAGGTTGACACAACCCTCAGAGTAGGTGATTATTTTGATAATACGACCATCTTCGTGGGCAAGTACATAGGGCAGGACCTTTTCGCCCAGGTGATGCTTTCGATGCGCCACGATCCGGGCCGACAGGATTGGGGCGGGCTGGTCCTCCGGCCGGACATAAGCCTGGACTTCCTCGGGCCGTACATCGCCGGCTTCGGCCTGCGTATCCGCTGGGATTTTTCCCCGGAGGCAAGACACACGATGTTCGTGGACGACAATTCCATCTCTCTTATCCTCAGAAGGGTATTTTAGGAGCTTCAATGCGTGCCAGTTTGTTTTCGGTTTTCGTTTTCGCCGTCGCCCTGACCTTTGTCGCCGGTCCGGTCCGGGCCCAGGATGGGGGCGACGAGGAGTGGTTCCTGGGCAAGCCGATCCGGGCGATAGAGTTCGTGGGGCTTTCCGGGGTCCGGGCCTCCGACCTGGACGGAGTGATGAATCCCTTCCGGGGCAGGCTCTTCGACTACGCCCTGTTTACCGAGATGCAGCGGATACTCTGGGAGCTGGAGTACTTCGGGGAGATACGGCCGGAGGCGGTTCCTTCCGACCCGTCGATGACCGGGGTGATCATCAGGTTCCATGTGACCGAACGGCCGGTGGTCGGCAGGATCGTGTTCGTGGGGAACTCCGGAATCAGGCGGGGGGTGCTCGCCGACCGTATCTCGACCAAGGCGCGGGATATGGTCAACGACACGAAGATTCACCTTGACGAACAGGCCATCGTCGCCCTGTACATGGAACGGGGCTTTCCGGACATCCAAGTGCGTTCCGAGCTGGTGCAGTCCGGGAGCAGGACCGACCTGGTCTTCCATATTACCGAGGGGCCGCGGGTCATCATCCGGGAGATACGTTTCCAGGGCAACGAGTGGTTCTCCGCCCGTACCCTGTCCCGGCAGATAAGCCTGCGGGTAAAGTCGCTGGTAAACGACGGGGCCTTCAGCGAGGCGGCCCTCGTCGCCGACCGCGCGGCCCTCGTTACCTACTACCGGGACCGGGGCTTCGTGGACGCCGCCGTGGTGGACGTTACGCAGGAAATCGAGAGCGACGAGCGGGGCAACAGCCTGATCCTTACCTTCAACATCAACGAGGGCCGGCAGTTCCTCTTCGACGGGATTACCTTCGAGGGCAACACGATCTTTTCCGACGAGGTCCTTTCCGCCCTGGTGCGGAGCCGGGTCGGGGTCGAGGTCAACGCATCGAGGCTCCAGGCCGATTTCCAGAGGATCGCCAACCTGTACTTCGAGCACGGCTATATCTTCAACTCGATCAGCCAGGAGGAACGGCGGAACCCGGCCGGGGGAACCGTTTCCTATCACATAACCATCGTGGAGCGGGGCAGGGCCCACATCGAGAACATCTCCGTGGTGGGCAACGACAGGACGGACACGGACGTGATCCTTAGGGAGATTCCCCTGGTTCCGGGCGACATCTTCTCCAGGGGCAAGGTCGAGGAGGCCTGGCTGAACCTGATGAACCTCCGGTTCTTCTCCGTGGTGATTCCGGAAACGCCGCCCGGATCGGCCGACGGGCTTATGGACCTGGTTTTCGCGGTCGAGGAACAGAGCACCAGGTCGATACAGTTCGGGCTTACCTTCTCCGGAACCTCCGAACCGGGGGAATTCCCCATCGCCGCGCAGGGCGGCGTCAGCGACAGCAACTTCATGGGACGGGGCAACGAGATCGGGTTCGAGGCCAACGTCTCCACCAATGCCGTCAGGGGTTCGCTCCTGTACAACCAACGATGGATATTCGGCCTGCCCCTTTCCGGCGGGTTCGACTTTTCCGTCCAGTGGAACAGGCGGCGGACGGCGATGAACAACACCGCTCCCTTCTTCAACGGGGACGAGAGCTATGCCTTTCCGGACGGTTTCGCCGACCGGGACGAGTACCTCGCCGCCAACCGGCTTCCCCCCAATGAATTCCTGATGGACTTCGACCAGGTATACTTTTCCCTGGGCTTTACTTCCGGCTACCGCTGGATTACCCGGGTCGGAAGGCTGTCGCTGGCCGGCGGTATCCGCACCGGCATACTCCGGGTTTCCTACGACGAGACGCTCCGGCCTTTCGACCCGTCCCTGCGGGAGGGGAACAAGACATGGATACCGAGGAATTCCCTTTGGACCTCGCTGTCCCTGGATACCCGGGACCTGGCCTTCGACCCGAGCCGGGGCTATATGATCTTTAACCGCATCGACATCTATGGTATCCTGCGTCCGGAGCAGGAACACTATATGCGCAACGAGTCGACGGCCCAGTTCTTCCTCACCCTGGTGAACCTGCCGGTTACCGACAACTGGAACTTCAGGATTACCCTGGGACTGTTCTCCGGGCTTTCCTTCATCTTCCCGCAGGCGGGGGGCCGGCCGCTGGTCATCCATGACGCCAACCGCCTTGCCATCGACGGAATGTTCAGCGCGCGGGGCTGGAATTCGGAATACCGGAACAAGGGGCACCTGCTGTGGAACAACTGGGCGGAACTGCGTATCCCGCTGATTACCAACATCCTGGCCTGGGATTTTTTCTTCGACGCCGCCGGTGTGGAGACCGAGATCGGCCGGTACTTCGATGCCGGAAACTTCACCGTCGAGAACATGCGTTTCGGAATCGGAGGCGGGTTCCGGCTGACGATTCCCCAGTTGCCCTTCCGCCTGAGCCTGGTCAAGCGTTTCAGGGTCGAGGACGGCAAGGTCCAGTGGCAGCCGGGAAGCGCGTTCAGGAACGCCAATCCCCTCTCCGGCCTGGATCCGGTGCTTTCCATTTCGATAGGTTTCTAAGGAGAATGCTATGAGGAAATGGTTTCTTGCTTTCATGCTGGTTTGCGGTCTTGCGGTAGGGGCCTTCGGGCAACAGCAGATCACCCGGTTCGCCCTGGTGGACATGGGCCGGGTCTATGCCGCCTTCCTTCAGGAATCCCGCGCGGCCCGCGCCCTGCAGACGCGGAGTGCCGAAGTGCAGGCCCAGATCGGCAAGATGGCCGAGGAGATACAGGACCTGCGGGAGCGGTTCGAGGAGGCCCAGGCGGCGAACAACCGACAGGTCGCCGCCAGGCTCCAGGCGGACGTCAACCGGAAGACCGAGGCGCTGCGGAACTTCCATGCGACCCAGACCGCGGCCCTGGAAACCCAGCGGGAGAACCTGATCAACTCGAACGAATTCCTTTCCGAGGTCTACGCCGAGATTCGGTTCGTGGCCGAACGGGAAGGGTACAGCATGGTGCTCGACCTCAAGGAGGTTCCGGGCATCCTCTGGTACAGCGGCACGGTGGATATCACCGACAACCTGATCCGCAGCCTCCTGGAAAGGAGGCGCTGACCCGATCCGCCGAAAGGCGGATTGGGTTATGGAGATTTGCGGAACAAATCTCCACGCATCGGTTGACGGGAATGCTGTCCGTCGAATCCGGGAAAGCGTATCGATTCCCCCGGGGGATTCGGCTTCCGTACCGCAATAATCGTTAAGGAGATACCGGGCTTACTATGGCTGATATCGGTTCCGGGGCGATGCTCCAACAGTACCGGAGGATCAAGCATGAGAATCCGGGCAGCGTGCTCTTCTTTCGGCTGGGCGATTTCTACGAGATGTTCGCCGAGGACGCCCTGGAGGTCTCCGCCCTCCTCAACCTCACCCTGACCAAACGGAACGGGATTCCCATGTGCGGGATTCCCTACCATGCCTCCCACGCCTACATCGGCCGACTCCTGAAGTGCGGCAAGAAGATCGCCGTCTGCGAGCAGGTCAGCGACGCCCGCTCGAAGGGCAAGAAGCTGATGGAGCGGCGGGTTCTGGAGGTGATCACCCCGGGGACCACGGTGGACGAGGACTACCTGGACCGGGGCCGGCCCAACTACCTGGCGGCGCTGGCCGCATCCGGCGGTTCCTGCTCCTTCGCCTACGTGGACCTTTCCTCCGGCGGCTTTTTCGCCACTTCCTTTCCCTTGGACGACGGTTCCGGCCGGCTGGCCCAGGAGCTGGAGCGGCTGCAGGTGCGGGAGATGCTGGTCCAGGAATCGCTTTTGGCGGAGAACGGCCGGGTCGCCGCCGCCCTCGCCGACCGGCCGGGCCTGGTCCTGAACCGCTGGGCCGATTGGCTGTTCGACGCGGAGGGCGCGGCGGCCAGGCTCAGGCGGCAGTTCGGGGTTTCCGGACTCAAGGGCTTCGGGCTTTCGGACGGCAGCCCGGAAACGCTCGCCGCCGGGGCGCTCCTTCAGTACCTGGACGGGACCTCGGGCGGCATGCTGCCCCATGTCCGTTCCCTCGGCATTTACGGCGAGGACGAGTTCGTGGGCATCGACGAGGCCAGCCAACGGAACCTCGAGCTGGTGCGGAACCTCCGGGACGGTTCGGAACGCTTCACCCTGCTTGAGGTGATGGACAGGACCGGCTGCTCGATGGGCAAGCGGCTGCTCCGCCACCGGGTTCTCCATCCCCTGCGGGACCCGGAGCGGATACGGGCCAGGCTTCGGGTGATCGAAACCTTCCATGCCGACCGGGGGAATCTGGGACTGGTGCGGGAGCTGCTGTCCCGGATGCCGGACCTCCAACGGCTGAGTTCCAGGCTCGCGATGGACCGGGCCCACGGCAGGGACATGCTGGCCATACGCAACGCCCTGTTCCTTGCCGCCGACCTGACCCGCATCGGGAGAAAATTGGGGCTGGTCCCGGAAGCCGGGGACGTCGGGGCCGGGGAGGAAGGGCTCGCCGACCTTGCCGGGCTTTTGGACCGGGCGATATGCGACGAACCCTCGATCCTCCTTACCGAGGGGAAGCTGATCCGTCCCGGCTACAACGAGGCGCTGGATTCCCTGCACAAGCTGCGGGATTCCGGGCGGGAATTCCTGGAGGCCTACCTGGAGAAGGAAAAGGCGGCCACCGGAATCCTCGGCCTGAAGATGCGGTACAACCGGCTGATCGGCTACTTTTTCGAGGTGGCCAAGGGCCAGCTGCACCGGGTTCCGGCCCACTTCATCAGGAGGCAGGGGGTGGCCGGGGCCGAACGCTTCGGCACCGAGAGGCTGGCCGCCCTGGAATCGGACATCAACGGGGCGCAGGACAGAATCTTCGCCCTCGAGCGGGACCTGTTCCTGGAGCTGAGGGAGAAGGCCAAGGAATTCCTGCCGGCCCTCGCCGCCCGCAGCGCCGCCATAGCCGAGCTGGACGTGGGCCAGTCCCTCGCCGAGGCGGCCCTGCTGTACGGCTGGGTGTGCCCGGAGCTGGACGATTCCGGCATCCTCCGGGTGAAGGCGGCGCGGCATCCGGTGGTGCAGGCCCACCTGGAGAGCGGGGCCTTCATTCCCAACGACATAGAACTCCGTTCGGCGGGGGCGGCACGGGACGGGGAGCCGGAACTTCCCTCCTTCGCCATGATCACCGGACCGAACATGGCCGGCAAGTCCACCTACCTCCGTTCGGCCGCCCTGATCGCCGTCATGGCCCAGGCCGGGAGCTTCGTGCCGGCGAGGGAGGCCCGGATCGGCCTGTGCGACAGGATATTCTGCCGGGTCGGGGCCCAGGACAACCTCGCCCGGGGGGAATCGACCTTCCTGGTGGAGATGAACGAGACCGCCTGCATCCTGAATACCGCCCGCAGGCGGAGTCTGGTCATCATGGACGAGGTGGGGAGGGGGACCGGTACCAACGACGGGCTGTCCCTGGCCTGGGCGATCAGCGAGGAACTGCTGGACGGCATCGGCTGCCGCGTCTTTTTCGCCACCCATTACCACGAGCTGTCCCTGCTGGTCCACCCGTCCCTGGTCAACCGCTCGATGGAGGTGCTGGAGGAGGGCGGCCGGATACTGTTTACCCGGAAGCTGCGGGAGGGGCCGGCCTCGGAATCCTACGGAATCCATGTCGCCTCCCTTGCCGGAATCCCCAAAAAGGTGCTGGATCGGGCGGGGACCGTCATGGCGCGGCTGCGGGAACGGGGACCGGCTTCCCTTTCGAGCGAAGTCATGGCCGGGATGCCGGCCGAAGTCGCGCCGGTGACGCCGGAAACACGGAATCCCCGCGAAAAAGAGCCGGCCGGCCGACAGGATGCCGCCTGGCTGCTTCGGGAACTTGAAAACGCGGACAGCGACAACCTGACCCCGATGGACGCCCTTGCCCGCATAGACGGGTGGAAACGGCGGCTTGCCGGGGAAGGGGAGCCCGTTTCCGGAAGGGGTCGGCCTTACGGGGCGGGCAGGCGGACGGGGGAAACTCCGGCGGATTCGGGTATTTCCGAACCCCGCGTCCCGGAACTTTTCGACTGAAGCCGGCCCCGGCGGATAAAGCAAACGGGGATTTCGCGCCGTCCCATGGGTATGAAGGAAAATCGACGTCAAGGACCGCCGTCCGGCCTCGGTGCGGCGGGCTTTATGCTGCGGGAATGGCTGTTCCCCTTCGGCTGCGCCTCCTGCGGTACGGCCCTGGTCGGCCGGGAGGAAAGCCGGTACGGCCTCTGCCCGGCCTGCCTGGCGGAAATGGAGGATGCCGGACCGGGGCCGGGGGACGCATGCTGCGGGCGTTGCGGCCGGCCCCTGGTTTCCGAACGGGGGCTGTGCCTTTCCTGCCGAACCGCGGGCGATGGCCCGCCCGACCGTACCGTGGCCCTGTTCCCCTATTCCGGCATCTGTCGGAAGGTGTTGGCCGCCTACAAATTCGGGGGGAACCTCGCCCCGGGAAACTTCTTTGCCGAAAAGGTCCTGGCCGCCCTTCGATCCCTCGAACCGGGCCCGGGGGAAACGGCCCTGGTCCCCGTCCCGCCCCGGCCCGGCAAGATAAGGGAAGCCGGCTGGGATCAGGTGGAGCATCTGGCCCGGCTCCTGGAGGCGCACGTTCCGGTCCGGCGCTGCCTGCGGAGGCTGCCGTCGGAAAGCCAGAAACGGCTCGGGCGGGAAGGCCGGAGGACCAACCTGCGGGGACGCATCGTGCCGGTCTCCGGCCCGCCCGGGACGGCGGTCCTCCTGGACGACGTGATGACCTCCGGTGCCACTTTCGGGGCCTGCGCCGCGGCCCTGCGGGAAGCTGGCGCGGACAGGGTGCTTGCCCTGTGTCTCTGTTACGATTAGACCGGCCCGTAATTTGGGACGATGGGTTCGGAGGTCGGGGGAGAAACTTTGGAAGCCGGGGCTGCCGGATCAATTTCCACACCGAAAGCGTGGATGATTGCCGTCCCCCAAAGGAGGGCATGATTTTCCCAAGTCCGGTCCGCTCCCGGCGGATTGGGACCGCCTTGCTTTTGATGCCCTTCTTGTAGTAACCTGAAAGCGTGAAGAAATTCGCCGGATTGATACCTTTCCATATCTTCTCCTTCGCGCTGTTGCTTCTGGCGGCGGCGGCCCTGCGTTTTCTGGCCATCCGTCTCGGCCGGGCGGAAGGGTTCGCCGGGCAGGGCGATCTCGTCTCGGCCGTCCGTTGGGCGCTTCCCCTTGCCGTCTACGGGGCGATGCTCCTCGGCCTTGCCCGTGTCGCCGTGGAAGGAATCTTCGCCCCGGCCGCCGTCCTTGTCCTTGTACTGCTTTCCCTGGCCTGCCCGTTCGCCGTCAACCGCGGCCTGGAAAGGCTTGCATGGGAACCGGCCGGCCCAAATCCCGTAGCGCCCGTCGGCCCGGGGCTTATCCTCGCCGACCGGGGCCTGGTCCTCGTTGACGGGAGCCCCGAAGGGATGCGGGTACGGCTGTCCGTGACGGGGTTCGAGGTACTCCGGGGACCGCCGGCCGACGACCTGCCCGCTCCCCCGGTCGGCCCGTCCGTGTTGCCGACCGGTATCGCCGGCGACCTGTCCGCCGGGGCCGAACGCCTTTACGGGCTTTACCTTGCCGGACCGGTGCCCTTCCTCCTGTACCTGGGTCCCCTGTTGCTGTTGCTCGGTTCGCTGGTGTTCATCCTAAGGCTCGGTCCCTGGCCCCTGGCCAATTTTTTCCTGGGTGCGCTTGCCTTCAGGGGAATTCTCGCCCTGGAGACCGCGTTCGGTTTCGGGAAATTCCGCTTCGTCCTTGCCCCCCTGTCCGCCCTGCTTTCCGAGGAATTGGCCGTTCCGGCCCTGTTCCTTACGGCGGCGCTGGTGGTTATCGTATGCCTGTTTCTCGTATCCATCCTCCGAAGGCGGAAATCCCATGCCGCTTTTTAGCGGAAACGTGGCCGGTTTCTCGGCCTTGGCCTCGGTCGCCTACCTCGTCCTGGCGTCCCTGCTCCTTGCCGGCTTCAGGGCGTTTTTCCCCGGCGAGGAACCGCCCCTGGCCATCTTCGCCGATTCCTGGTGGCGGATTCGACTGTTTACCGAGTTCATCGCCCTATTCCCGGTTCTGGCGCTTTCGGCCCTGGTCCTGCCCTTCGGTACCGGCAGGTTCCGGGCGGCCGCTCCCCGGACTGGGCTTTCGGCCGATTTCCTCAAGTCCGTCCTGAAGGTTTCGGCGGTTACGGCGGTCTGTTTCTGTGCCGCGCATGCCCTGCTGTCCTTCCTTGTCCTTCCCCTGGTCCGAACGGAGGAGGCGAGGATGCGCTTCGACGGGGCCCTGTACCGAACGGCGCGGGACCGGGCCGTTGCCCACGGGGAGGCCGGCGAATGGTCCGCCGCCGCGCAGTTCCTGAGCCTTGCCGACGGTATCTGGAACGGCAGCCCGGAACTCAACGACCTGCGGAGCGACGTCGAGGTCAATATCGACATCGAGCGGATGCGGTGGGGTAAGGGGCCGACAGGCGGGGAACCGCGCCCGGCAACCGACGTTTCGACCCTTCCCGGCCGCCGTCATCCGATCGGTCCCGCCGATGCGCTGGAAATGGGCAGGGATGCGTTCGACCGGGGGGATTTTTTCGATGCCAACCGGATGGCCGTCCTGGGCGGGGAACTTGCCGCCAAGGGAAGCCCGGAGGCGGCCGAGGCCCTGGCCCTTGCCGAAATGAGCCGGGAACGCATCGAGGGACTGGAACCGGGCCCCGCCGAACTTGCCAGACGGGAGAGGTTCCGGATGAAGCTTTCCGGCTACCGTACGATGACGGAACGGGACTGGATCGGGGCTTTCCATATCTTCAGGGAATTCCTGGAACTGGAACCCAACGACCCGGACGCGAGGGCTTTTCTTGCGATATGCGAGGCCGGGCTGGAAAAGACCGCCTTCTTTATCGACCGCATGAACGTTACCGTGGGCAACCGCTCCGCCGCCGCCCTGTTTTCCCTGCCGTCGGTCGGGGGCTCGGGCCGTGCGGTACTTCGCCTGGAAAGCCTTACCTCCGCCGCCGGGGCTGCCTACGGGCTGGGTCTTGAGTACATGCTCTTCGACGGGGCATCCTCCCTTCTCCTGCACCTGCGCGCCCCCTACGCCAAATTCGTTCCCTCGGCCGACGGCAAGACGGTGCGGGTCCTGATGTTGGCCCTGGACAGGACGGACGCCGCCGGACGCTGGGAACCGACCGTGGAGTTCGCCGCCGAAGGCGCGGCCCCCGCCGATCACGCGCTGTCCCTCGATGTCGGCTACGACGCCTTCCTCCTGCTTTCCCGGATGCCGGGCGACATCGCCGTGATGCATATCGGCGAGCTGTACGCCGCATCCGGGATCGCCGGTCGGATGGGGTACCCGGAACGGGCCTTCGTGGCGGAGATCCTCGCCCGCCTCGGTTCCGGCCTGATCCTGCTGCCCCTCTCGATGCTTGCCGTGGCCCTCGGCTGGTACTTCCGCGCCCGCCGCTTCCCCCTGTACCTCTTCGTCCCCATGCTCGTCGTCCTCCCCCTGGTCTTCGGCGGCATCCTCGACGCCGTCCGCGCCGCGCTGGACCTTATCGGCGTCACCCTGTCCCTCGCCCTGGGCCCCGCCCAAGCCGTCGCCGCCTTCCTCCTGGTCATTCTCTCCGTCTTCGCCTGCTCTCTCATCGCCCTGGCGGCCCGAAAGGATTGATCCGTCCTTCGGGGACGGATTTGAAGAGGGAAGAATCATGAAAAACTACGGCGGAAACGGGAAAGGGCCTACAGCACACAAATCCCGGGGTGATTCGGGCCGTTTCCCGCGGGCCGATTCTCAGCGCCCCAACGATGCCGTGCCGCTTCCGGCGGAATATGTTACGCTCGGATTATGAATATCCGCAGTCCGATTATGATTTTACCGCCGAAAGGCGTGTCAACCCCTTGTAAGACAGTTTTTTCCGAAATACGCCTCCCCCAAACCGGGACGGTGCCCGACGGCCGGCATTGTCGGCGGACATGAAACGCAAAGGAGTTCGGAATGGTAAAAAGGGCGGCGCGTCGCTTTTCCCGATCTCGGCCGGCGCATAGGAGAAATTCCTGATCAATGCCGGCGTCGGGTATTCCTGTACGGGGTCAACGTGGGCGCGCGGTATTTCTTTACGAAGAACATAGGCGCATACCTCGAAATTGGGTACAGCTAACTTTCGTTCGCAAGCGTGGGTCTTGCGGTAAGATTTTAGGGCAATTCCTTGGGGGTTGGGGCGTTTTTTCGGGGTAATGCCAATCCCACGAATGCGGGGGCGTTGCGGGGGTGGAACCACCGCTCGGGGGGTAGGTTCAGACCCGCTACCGCGGGGCTGAACCTCAGGGGGGCTTGGCCCCCCGTACGAGTCCCGATTCCCGGGAATTGCCGACGGGAATCCATGGGGATTGACAAAGTTCCGCTTTCCCGGCAGTATGTAAGCGTTGCGGGCCCGGACGGCCCGTGCTTGACAGCCGGCGCGTTTCCGGTTAGTATGTCCTGTCTGCGGGAATAGCTCAGTGGTAGAGCGCGACCTTGCCAAGGTCGATGTCGCGGGTCCGACTCCCGTTTCCCGCTCTCGTTTCCCTTCGGGAAGCCGGAACCGCGGTTCCGGCCGGTTTGAAAATATGCTGATTTTTCAAAAGAGGGGCTGCGAAAGGCCCTTTTTTTGTTTGTGTCCGGGACGAACGGCACGGGAACGGGGATCGCAAAGGAGAAAGGTGTCGGCGGGCATCGGCAGATGCCAAACCGGGCCGCACTTCAGGGGGACTACATGGGCATAGATCTGTCGGAGGCAATCCAGCTTCTCAGTCATGAGAGGGGACTCTCCGAGGAACTTATATTCAAGACCATAGAGGATACGCTGATGGCCGCCTATCGGAAACGGTACGGCCGGGACGAGAACCTCGTGGTCCGCTTCGAGGACGGGCAGGTTTCGATGTTCGAGCGGCGGCGGGTGGTCGAACAGGACGACATCTACAGCGAACTGGACGAGATCGAGATCGGGGAGGCCAAGGAGCTGAACCAGGACGCCGAGGTCGGGGACGAGATCCTCGTGGCGGTGGACGCCGCCGAGTTCAGCCGGCAGTCGGTGCAGCTGGCCAAGCAGACGGCCCGGCAGTCGATCCGGGAGATTCAGAGGGAGGGGCTGTACTCGGAGTTCAGGGACAAGGTCGGCGAGATCATCATCGGCTACTACCAGCTTGAGCGGAACGGGGACATCTTCGTGGACCTGGGGAAGACCGAGGGCAAACTGCCCCGCAAATACCAGTCCAGCCGGGAAACCTATCATCCCGGCGACCGGATCAAGGCCCTTATAAAGGAAGTAAACAAGAATCCCTCCGGCCTGCAGATCGTCCTTTCCCGCACCGACCCGGACTTCGTCAAGGCCATTTTCGCCCTTGAGGTTCCGGAAATCTACGACAAAACCGTGGAGATCCACAAGATCGTCCGGGAGGCCGGCTTCAGGACCAAGCTGGCGGTGTATTCCAATCGGGACGACGTGGATCCGGTGGGCGCCTGCGTGGGGCAGAAAGGGCAGCGGATACAGTCGGTGATCAAGGAACTGGAGGGGGAGAAGATCGACATCCTCAAGTTCGACGCCGATCCGGCCCGCTTCATCAAGAACGCCCTTTCCCCGGCCGAGGTCAAGGACGTGATCATCATCAACGAGAAGTCGAAGAAGGCCCTGGCACTGGTCGCCGATTCGGTGCTGTCGCTGGCCATCGGCAAGCAGGGGCTGAACGTCCGCCTCGCCAACAAGCTCACCGACTGGATGATCGACGTGAAGACCGAAAGCCAGTTCGCCCAGATGGACATCGCCGCCGAATCCAGACGGGCGGTTTCCGAACTTTTCGCCGATACCGACGAAGAAGAATTCTCCCGGATCTCCGAACTTCCGGACGTGGATCCCGAGGTCGCGAAAGTACTGCTTGATAACGGCATTGACTACATTGTAGACTTCCTTGAACTCGACCGGGAACGGTTGGATGCCATCGGCGGGCTTTCCGACGAACAGCTTCGGGTGCTTCGGGCACTCATCGACGACTCGGTGGAGATCGTGGAGGTCGCCGAGGAAGAGGCGGAAGAGGAAGCAGGTGAGGAGATCGAGG
>WQZW01000001.1 GCA_009780545.1 Treponema sp. | reverse complement strand
CTCGGCGTTGCGGCCAACGTTCCGCTGTACGTCGCCGGCAAATCGGCGGCCGACAATACCGTGCTGCTCGGCCCGGAGGACAGCCTGTACCGCAAAAGCCTGATCGCCCGCGACATCAACCTCGTCGCCTGCCCCCGCATCGACCGCCCGCTGCACCTTACCGCCAAAACCCGCTACCTGCAAACGGAACAGCCGGCAACGGTACGGCAAACCGGCGACGACGAGCTGCATGTGGAGTTTGACGAACCGCAAAGGGCGATCACTCCGGGGCAAGCGGTAGTGCTGTACGATGGGGATTTGGTAGTTGGCGGGGGAAGGATTGCATGACGAAACTTCCTTGGGCAAACAAGGTTTTGCCGGAACCGAATAATCCCCAAGCCAGAAAAGACCGCCGGTCCGCGACCGGCGGGGTGGAGGTTTGGCTTTGCCAAATCTCCGAGTCCAATCCTTGAAATTTCACTTCTTTTTGTGTATTATTGTACCAACAAGGATGCCACATGGGAAAGATCAAGAGTGCCCTGGAAATTGCCCTGGAACGGACGGAGTCGGTTAAGACGGACAAGGCCAGCGTGGACCTGTACAAGGCCAGGCAGGAGGGCAAGCGGATTGCCAACGACTATCTTGCGGATCAGGCGAAGGGGCTGGCGGCGGCCTTGAAGGGACAGCCGGAGGACCGGCGGAAAAGCCTCTGTCAGGGCATTCTCGACGTGCTCGTCCCGCAGATAATGCTGCCGGAAGACGAGGAGGGGCTTCCCCGGATTAAGGCTGTTGGGGAAGGGCTTGGCCTTATCCTCAAGGACCGGCGTTTTGCGGAGATGTTCGGCCAGCTTATGCAGCTTTTGGACGGCTATCTGCAGGAAGTCGACCGACTGGACCAGGGACTCCGGCAACAGTACGCGCCGAAGCTCCGACAGAAGGAGGAAGAGGTTTCCCGCAGGCTGGGGCAGGAGGTACGCCTCGATCCGATGCAGGATCCGGAATTCGCCGTCTTCTACAATCAGCATATGGGTTCCCTCAGGGCCAACTATCAGGTTCCCCTGGATCAGGTCAAGGAGGAAGCGCTGCGGCTCTGGGGGCTGCAGTCCTGACATGGGATACTATCGGGTTCGGCAGATATATCCCTGGCTGCACAGCATCTTCGATCCGCTGGAAGAGGCGTTTTGCTATCTTGCGGTCGGAGATGAACGGGCGGTTCTGGTGGATTCCGGGAACGGAATCGGGAACCTGACCGAAACGGTGGCCGGAATCACGGAAAAGCCGGTTGAACTGATCCTTGCCCACGGGCATTCGGACCATGCCGGCGGCGCCTTTCAGTTCGGCGAGGCCTGGCTGCACGAGGCCGATTTCGGGCTCTGCGGGAAGCACACTTCGGCAAAGGCCCGTGGAAGGGACCTGGACTACAATCCGGAGACCCAAAGCCTTCTCCCCGAGGGCTTCGATCGGGAAGCCTACCTTAACGCCGGCACCGGAACGCTCAAACCGCTCGAACCGGGCCGGGTTTTCGACCTCGGCGGGCTGCACCTGGAAGTGATTCCGATGGGCGGACACACCGCGGGTTCCGTGGGGCTTTTGGCCCGGGAACACCGCATTCTGCTGGACAGCGACTCGGCGAACGCCCATGTCTGGCTGTTCCTGCGGGAATCGCTTTCGATAAAGGAGTACCTTGCCATGCTGGAACGGGTGGCCGAACTGGACTTCGACTTCTACTTCAGCGGACATTACGACAAACCAAGACCCGTGTCGGACTTCGCCCGCTTCATCCGGGTGGCGAGGAACGCCACGCCGGAAAAGGCCGTGCCGTTCCCGGTTTTCCCCGAATTCGGCGGGATGCTCTACCGGGAAGGCGGGGCGGAACTGATATTCAGCAAGGACAAGCTTTGATTTCGGCACGAGCAAGGCGTTGCGCCTACCGCATGCTTCAAACGAAGGGAGATGGGGAGGCTTCCATGCTCATCGACAGGATTCTGTTCCGGGTGGTCTGCGGTTTCGGCGACAGGCACATCCACAAAATGAAGATTCCGGAAGACATCGAACGGAAGCTCGACATTCCCTACGGTCCGCATGGCAAGTTCAACCTTCTGGACATCTACTTTCCCAAAGGCACTTCCGGCCCGCTGCCCACCATCGTCAGCGTCCATGGCGGCGGCTACGTCTACGGCAGCAAGGAACTCTACCAATTTTACTGCATGGACCTCGCCTGCCGGGGCTTTACCGTGGTCAACTTCAACTACAGGCTCGTGCCGGCGATCTCGTTCCCCATGCCGGCGGTCGAAACCAACGAGGTGCTGCGTTGGATGTGCGAACATGCCGAAGGGCATTTCATCGACCTCAACAATGTTTTCATCGTGGGGGATTCGGCCGGGGCGCAGATCGCCAGCCAGTATGCGACCATCCTGACCAGCAAGTCCTACGCCGACCTCTTCGGCTTGGAGCTTCCGGCCTTCCGGCTTGCGGCCCTCGCCCTGAACTGCGGCATGTACGAAAAGTTCCACGAGATCGAAACCGCCCTGCCCGGCCTGTTCGACGACTACTTCGGCAAGGATCCGCTTCTCCACGGCGACAAAACGAACATCCGCAAGTTCATCGACGGCGGCTTTCCCCCGACCTACGTCGCTTCCTCCGTCAACGACTTCCTCCTCCCCTGCGCCCGCCCGATGTACGACCTCCTTCGGAAGCGGAACGTCGAGGCCGTCCTCCGC
Organism: Treponema sp.; assembly: GCA_009780545.1. The sequence continues at coordinate 20,434 of WQZW01000001.1, read as the reverse complement.
ATCTACGGAACCGAGGCGCAAAAGGACGTCGCCCACGTATTCCATCTCAACCTCCGATCCGAAACCGCCACCCAATGCAACGACGCCCAATGCGAGTTTTTCAGGCGGCATGTAGCGTAAACTCCCCAATCCGCCAAGAAGGGATTGGAATCGGACCGGCGGATAACTCCAAAACCAAAGTACAATCCACTCTAACGGATTGTACTTCCCCTCATTTTCACCTCGGATAATCATACGAATGACGGATGCATATTGACATAAGTACACGAATGCCTGACAATAAACCGTACTCTGGCTTACAAATATAAGAGTTTGAGGGAGAAAAGTATGAGGAAAGTATTGTGTTTACTGGTCGGATTGGTGATGGGCATCTCCGCGGTTCATGCGCAGGATACGTCGCTGTTTATTCTTTTCCCTGGAAACAGTTCTAACCTGGAAAGGGTTGGTACCGATCAGGCGATAAAGAACAACGAGGTGTTCACGGAAGTTGCGAGGATACTGGCCGAGAATCCCCGTCAGCGGATACTGATAGACGGACATGCCAATCCGGTTATCGGAACCTCGCAGGAAGAGCGAAACGTGCTTGCGGCCTTGAGCCAGAAGCGGGCGGAAATAGCCGCGGAATTTCTCGTGAAGTACTACAACATCGATCCCAGCCGCATCATCCTCGCCAGCGCCGGCGGAAGGCTTGCCGTGTCCAGATCGAGCGAAGCCTACCTGAACCGCAGGGTAAACTTTTTCATCGTCGAACCCCGCTAACCCGGTACGCCGCGACAAATCCCGCCTACCCGGCGGGATTTTTTTGTCCGCGGGAGAAATGTGCGGTGTCCGACCCCAAACCGCCGCGGGCGGCTCGGACCAGCTTGACAGCCTAGCCCCAAGCTCCGTATGCTGTTTCTGCGCTGCGAAAAACGGCCCCGTGGTCTGTGGATAACTTGTGGACAAAAGACGGCGGGATCGGGCCTTCGTGATCGAGTTGCCTATCTCAAAATAGGTTCGGCACAAGTTCTTATTTGTGGTTATATAATTGTATATTGGGTAATGATTTACCGTTGTGCTTGTTTTTGAACGTTTGGTTTTGTAGACACTATCGATATTTGGGACAGATGCCAACCTTTGGGGCACCTGTGGATAACTTGTGGATAAAGGGTGGAAATGGCGCAACTTGGGCAGGAAAACCTTTGGCAGAAGGTGGCCGAAAGGCTGCGGACCGAGCTGGGGGACGAGTATGGCGACTGGTTCGGCGAGGTCCGCTGCCTTCGCTGCAATGAGGCGGGCATTACCTTGGGCTTTCCCACGAGCTTCCACCGGGAACGGATAAGGAAAACCTACCAGGGGAGGATACTTACCGTCCTGCGGGAAATAGCCGGCGGGGATACGGCCCTGGAGTTCGAGGTTTTCGACAAGGGTAACGAGGAACCCCGGGCCGAAACGCAGGCTCCCGTCGAGAAGTCCCCGGTTTCCGAGCCGGAGAGAACCGAAATATCCACGCCAGCCCCGACGGAAAAGCCGAAACGGGGCAAACACCCGCAGCTCAACGAGGAATTTTCCTTCGAAAGGTACGTCATCGGCGAAAACAACAACTATGCGGCCAACGTTGCCCTGGCCATAAGCAGGAATCCGGGGAGCAGCAACTACAATCCGTTCTTTATCTACGGCGGCGTCGGACTCGGCAAGACGCACCTGATGCAGGCCATCGGCAACAGCATCCACCAAAATACCAATAAAAAAGTTATCTACACGACCTCGGAAAATTTTCTCAACGAATTTATGGAATCGATACCTACCGGGAATTCAAGAAACAACGACATGAACATCTTCCGCAACAAATTCCGCAAGGTCGACGTGTTGCTCATCGACGACATCCAGTTCCTTGCCAAGAAACCTGGCGTGCAGGAAGAACTTTTCCACACCTTCAACGCCCTGATGGGGGCAAAACAGCAGGTAGTCTTTACCTCCGACCGGCCGCCTTCCGAGCTGAAGGACTTCCAGGACAGGCTCGTCTCCCGCTTCAACCAGGGCGTGAAGGTCGATCTCCAGCCGCCGCGTTACGAGGTGAGGTTCGCCATCCTCAAAACGGCCGCCGAAAACAGGGGCGTATTCCTTTCCAACGAAGTCTACGATTACGTCAGCAGAAAGGTTGCGACCAACGTGCGGGATCTTTTGAGCGCATTGACGAATCTCATTTCCTATACCGAAGTCGTGGGCAAGGAAATTACCTTGGAGATCGCCCAGAAGAAGCTCATGGACCTGCTGGCCTCGAACAAGGAGGCGAATCTTTCCATAGAGATCATCCAGCGGGTCGTGGCCGACTATTTCTCCATCGGGGTGAACGACCTTAAGGGATCGCTGCGGAGCAAGAACATAGTCTATCCGAGACAGCTTGCGATGTACCTCTGCAGGGAAATGACCCAATTCTCCAGTACCGAGATCGGGCGGTCCTTTGGCGGCAGGGACCATTCCACGGTCATCCATTCGCTGGACAAGGTCAAGGGAATGCTGATCACCGACCCGTCTTTGGATACGACGCTGGAAATCCTCAAAAAGAACATCAAGGAATACAACGCCAAGGTTTAACCTCCGGATTCGAGATCAGGTTCTACGCCGCAAACCTCCCACATCTAATCCGCCATAGGTAGACGGGCATAATTTGTGCATAACCGGTTGGCAACCTGTGGACTACATGGTATAATATGGAAGGCAAAGGTCGGATCTGTGGATTGTGTTGAAAGAGTGGACAAACATGCACAAGTGATGTGGACTGTAATTCCATATACAACAAGGAATTAAGTCGGTTGTCCACTTTTCCCGGAGCCTATTACTATTACTGCTTATTATACTTGACGTATAATAAGAGAAGAGAGGAGCAAAAATGCGGTTTGTTTGTGAAAGAAACATCCTTTTGAAGGAAATATCGATGGCCCAGGAGATCATTTCGTCGAAAAACGTGATCTCGATCCTTTCCAACATCTATTTGGAGGCTAAGGACGACGAACTTATCATCAAGGCCACCGATCTCAAGGTAAACTTCGAGACAAAGGTGCCGGTAACCGTACTCGAATCCGGACCGGCGACGGTTTTCGGGGACAAGTTCTTGGGGATTCTTGGTGCGGCCCCGGAAGGCGACATCGAGTTTGAGTACGACGACAACAAGGTAAGGATCAAAACCTCGGTCAAGAAGGCCAATTTCCAACTTAAGAGCATCGCATCGGACAAATTTCCCGATTTTCCGGTTTCCGACGTGGATTATTTCGAGATTCCGATAAAGGACTTCAAGGAAATGGTCCAGCAGACGGTTTTCGCCGTCTCCGATGACGAGACCCGCTTTTTCATGAACGGAGTTTTCCTCGAAAAGAGCGATGACAGCATCACCATGGTGGCAACGGACGGTCGTCGGATGGCCCATATCAACAAGAAGATAGACGGAATCAAGGATTTTTCCCCGGTTATCGTTCCGCCAAAAATCCTCAACCTGATGGTCAAAAGGTCGGGCAACGAGGGAATGATCGCGCTGGCGATTACCCCGAAAAACGTCTTCCTTCGATTCGGCACGTACAGTCTTTCCTCGGTCGTGATAGATGGGACTTTTCCCAACTACCGCAAGGTAATTCCCGAGGAGCAGACCAATTCCTTCATCATCAATCGAAAGGAAATACTCGAGGCACTTCGTCGGGTCTCGATTCTGGTCGAGCAGAAATCCCACCGCATATACTTCAACCTCAAGTCCGGCCTGCTTTCGGTTTTTTCGGAGGAAAGCGAGATGGGCGATGCCAAGGAAGAGATTCCCTGCAAGTACGAAGGCGAGGAAGTTTCCCTTGCCCTGAACTACAGCTATATGGAAGAACCCTTCAAGGTGATTGCCGGCGAGGAGATTTTGATCCGCTTTACCAATTCGAGCAAGGCGATCACCATTACCTCGGTTCCGGAGGCGGATTTCTTCCATATCGTGATGCCGATGCAGCCCTAGGTGATTTTTTCTTCCTTGCGGACTACGGCATTTCGGAACCTGGCCGATGCCGTGGTCGATCTTTCCGCAAAGACTGTTTTTCTTGTCGGGGAAAACGGTCAGGGCAAAACCAACTTCCTTGAGGCGGTCTATTTCTGTTCCTACGCTTCCTCGTTTCGGGCCGCCAAGGACGGCGATCTCGGGAGAAACGGCCTGAAGGATTTTTCCGTTGCCGGAACCGTTTGCCGCAATCCCGCCGATTCCGCTTTTTCCAACGAGATTTTGGTTAAACGGGAAGGCGAAAAAAAAACGGTTTTGATCGACGATAAAAAGGCGGAAGATCGCAAGGAACTGCTATCGGTGATTCCCTGTATCGTTTTTTGTCATGACGACATGAATTTTGTCAAGGGAAGCCCCGAACAATGTCGGTGGTTTTTCGACCAGGTTCTCAGCCTGTACGATCCGGCATACCTCGAGGACCTGCGTTCCTACCGCAAAAGCCTTCGTTCCCGTAACGCCGTTTTGAGGGATGCCCTTAAGAACAGGCTCGACGGCGAGGCGGATTCCCTGCTTGATGCTTTGGACGCCCAATGCGCCTTTTACGGAACCGCCCTGATGGAGAAACGGCGGACGGCGGCGGTCCTTTTTTCCGAGGTTTTTTCCCCGCTGTACGGCGAAGTTTCGGGAATCGAGGGAATGGAAGTGAGGTATGTGCCTTCGTGGAAGGGCTCGGAGGAAGACGTTCTGAGGGAAGGGCTTAGACGGCGCCGGCAACAGGACCTTGCCGCCGGCCTTTCGATGACCGGCCCGCATCGCGACCGCTACCTGTTCGTCCTTGAGGGAGCGGATTTTGTCGCGACGGCCTCGACCGGACAACGCCGGCTTCTGGCCCTGCTGCTCCGGGTTGCCCAGGCCCGCCGTTTTTCCCAGATGACCGGCCGGAATCCAGTACTGCTATTGGACGACGTGCTTTTGGAAATGGACGGCGGCAAACGTCGGCGGTTTCTTTCGGTACTTCCCGGTTACGATCAGGCGTTTTTCACTTTTCTGCCGGACGAGCCTTTCGACCGCTATCAAAACGGCGAGACCCTGGTTTACAATGTCGCCGGGGGAAAGGTGGAAAAGTGAAACGCTTGGGCGACCTGTTGGCCAATCTTTTTGACGGCGAAACCCTGGAAAAAGCCAAGGGCTACGCCTCGATTTTCTCATGCTGGAAGGACCTTACCGAAAAGAACCACATCGCCTCGGCCTTTGCCCATTCCCGAATAGCTAGCCTCGATAACCGGCTTATCTGGATAGAGGTCGACCATCCCGGCTGGAAGCAGATCATCCAGACCAAGGAACGCAAGCTGCTTTACGACTTCCGCCTCCGGTTCCCGAAAATGAATTTCTCCGGCATCTGCATCATGCTCCAAAAGCCGAACGGCGAAGGCCGTTCTCCGGATAGCGTTGAGGGCCAAGCCTTACCCGAGGAAAAGGCCGACGGCAGGGAAAGTTCGGCGGAAACTGTCGGGGATAGCGGGATCAACTACGAGGGAATCAAGGATGAGGTACTGAAGAAAACGCTTATGCGGTTGGAAAAGGAGATCGCAAGGAAGAATTTTTCGGGATAACCGGAGTTTTTTTCCTTATTTTGGGATTATTGACAACCCCCTTCCTATAATCCGTCCGAAAGTGTACGCTGTTTTCATTGGGAGAATTGCCATGATGAAAGGAACGAGAAACGTATGGCGGGCAATAGGTTTCCTTGCCATAGTCGGAACGGTAGGTTTTGTAGCCATGGCCGGAGACCTTAAGGGTCGGTTTACGGCGGCAACTGACGAAAGGCCCTTCGAATTCGATGCCGCAATTACCACAAATACCATCCATGCGCAGTTGCAGCCGAAACAGTCGGGCATAGACGATTTCATTCGTATTGAGGGAGGCAAGTTTCGGATGGGAAGCCCCGCGGGAACGACGAATAATCATAACAATGAAAGACCGCTAAAGGAAGTAACGTTGAGTACCTTCTACATGGACAAGTACATGGTAACGCAGGAGGACTACGAGACGGTAATGGGGAATAACCCGAGCTACCATAATGCGGATCCCGTGAACGGCGAGGTACAGGGAAAAAGGCCGGTGGAACGAGTAAGCTGGTACGATGCCCTGGTTTATGCAAATAAACTGAGCGATGCGAAGGGTCTTACCCCGGCATACGAGCTACCCGACGAATGGCCTAATCCCGTATCCTGGAGCACGGATACGGCAGACTGGGGAACGGTACCGACGAACGGCGATACGAGATGGGACAACGTTAGGGTGGTGGAAGGTTCCACGGGCTACCGTCTTCCGACCGAGGCCCAGTGGGAGTACGCAGCCAGGGGCGGGAACGGATCGCCCGGGAACTTTACCTATTCCGGCAGTAACACTATCGGGGACGTTGCCTGGTACTATGACAACAGCCAAAATCGGACGCACGAGGTCGGCAAGAAGATGGCGAACGGACTCGGGTTGTATGACATGAACGGGAACGCCTGGGAATGGGTATGGGACTGGTACGGAACCTATCCCGGTACGGCCCAGATCGATCCCACCGGTGCGCCTACAGGCTCGGACCGTATATGCCGCGGCGGTAACTGGTGGAATTCGGCGATGAACAACCGCGTCATATCTCGGTTCATCTACGGTCCGCACATCCGGGATGGTAGCCTCGGTTTCCGTCTTGCCCGTCCCGCCCAGTAAAGGCATTACGTTAGGATGAGTAGCTTTTCCTGAATCGGGAAAGGTTGCTCACCTTCAGATGGTGGAGTGGTCCATCCCCCACAGAGGGATGGACTCGGATATTCAATTCTTGACGGTTTCTTCCACAATTGTTACACTCCCGTATGAGCGAATATGTAATCGAGGGCGGAACGCCGATCGTGGGGACGATCAAGGCGAGCGGGAACAAGAATGCCGCTTTGCCGTGTATTGCGGCCGGAATGTTGACCGACGAGCCGGTGATCCTTCGAAATATCCCGGAGATCGAGGACGTTCTGGTGATGTTCGAGATTTTCACGGCCCTCGGGGGAAAGGTCGAGGCGTTGGGACCGAACGACTTTCGGCTGCAGCTCGGCTCTTCGGCGGCTTCGGCGATTCCGGTGGAGTTTGCCCGAAAGATACGGGCTTCGATACTGTTCGCCGGGCCGCTGCTGTCTCGGTTCGGTAAGGTTACCCTGCCGCCGCCCGGTGGTGACGTTATCGGCCGGCGGAGGCTGGACACGCATTTTCTGGCCTTCACCGAGCTTGGGGCCAAGGTCGATATTGCCGAGACGTTTACTTTTTCGGCCAAAAGCCTTGTGGGAGCGGATATTTTCCTTGACGAGGCTTCGGTTACCGGCACGGAAAATGCGGTGATGGCGGCGGTTCTGGCCAAGGGCAAAACGGTGCTGAGCAATGCGGCCAGCGAACCGCATGTCCAGGACCTTTGCCGTATGCTCGTTGCGATGGGGGCCAAGATCGAAGGAATCGGCTCGAACATCCTGACGATTACCGGTGTGGAAAGGCTTTCCGGCTGCGACTTTACCATCGGGGCGGACTTTATGGAAGTCGGGTCGTTCATCGGGCTGGCCGCGGTTACCGGCGGCGATCTTCACATACAGGGAATCCGCTCCGGCGATCTTCGGCCGGCAAAGATTGCCTTCGGCAAGCTGGGAATTGACTGGACGCACGAGGGCCTGGACCTGCATGTCAGCCGGAAGCAGGCGATGGAGGTCAACTACGATCTCGGCGGGATGATTCCCAAGATCGACGACGCTCCCTGGCCCGGCTTTCCGCCGGACCTTACCAGCATCCTCACCGTGGTCGCTACCCAGGTCAAGGGAACGGTTCTGATCCACGAGAAGATGTTCGAGTCGCGGATGTTCTTCGTGGACAAACTTATCGGGATGGGGGCCCGCATCGTGCTCTGCGATCCGCACCGGGCCGTGGTCGTGGGGCCGGCCAAACTGCAGGGCTCGGAACTGATCAGCCCGGACGTGAGGGCCGGCATGGCAATGCTGATCGCCGCCCTCTGTGCCGAGGGAAAAAGTGTTGTCAAGAACGTCTATCAGATAGAACGCGGGTACGAGAATCTCGTGGACCGGCTTTCGGCCTTGGGAGCGAAGATTACCAGGACGACGGGCGAAGGGTAGGATGTTCCATCCTCCTTTGGAGGATGGAACGGTCAACTTTCGGCCAAAGCCTGAACCTGGTCCACGTTCAGGCCGGACCGTTCCGCAGCCTGCTCCATAATGCCTTACACAAGAAATTTATGGGTAAACTACAGGTTTTTTCGGGTTTTATGCATAGAATCTACCAGTGCTTTTTCAAACGATATCCTTAAAGAGCTTGAAAAATCGTCAAGACACCTATTTACGATATCCAGTAAGTCTTCTGGAACTGTTTCCTCCGGCTTGAACAGCTCATAAACGTCAATTTCGAGTGAATTGGCTAAGTTAACCAAGGTCAAAGGCGATACCCAGCCTCTTTTTGTCTCAATATCGGATAAATAATTGGTCGAAATCCCAATTTTCTCCGCTAATTTTGCCTGATTCCAGCCTTTCCTTTGACGATACCGCTTAATATTTTGGCTTAAGATACTGCGTATGCCAACCTCATCTACCATACTCCATCCCTTACTTTGTTTTTGATATTGTGGTATTGACTTGACAAAAGAGCAAACAGGTATTAGTATTAAAATTGAATAAAGGCAATAGGGATAAATTTGTGGAAACTTTCGTATGGAGGTTTGGAACCATGTCGGCGGACAGTAGACGCATAAACTGTTTATGGAGGAGTTTTTTATGAGGAAGAATCGGGTTTTTGGTGTTCTTGTGGTTTTGGGATTGGGTTGTTCAGCGCTGCTTTCTTGTGGAACCTCTACTGAAAGCCTTGCGAAACAGGTCCAAGAGGGGATTTTTCAGAGGTACACAAGCAACAACCCCTGGGGACTTAAATTTGAGGTAAAGGAGGAACTGAGGCTGGTTAAAAAGAGCAAAACGGAATACACTGGCCTGATGACGATAGGGCAAGGTACGGGGCTTAAGGATATTAGGCTCTCGGTCGAAGTGCTCTTTGATGGAAAGAACATTCAATATGAGTGGGTTGAACGTTAGTCAATCCCTCCTCATTTTGTGTCAGCAATTCTCAGTTTCAAGATATCGGTATGCTCGGTAGGGAAATTCATCTTCCCTCCGTGTAACTCCGTGCCCTCCGTGGTTAAAAATCTTCAATTTGGAAGAAGAATCAACCGCGGAGTTACACGGAGTTTCAATCTGTGGAATACCCGAAGGTTAAACTGAGAATTGCTTATTTTGTGTTTTTCCTTCAATCGATGTTCTGGAGAATCCCCATCCCTCAACCGGGAGCCGGGAATTCTCCATCTCCAATCGGCTTCCGGCCCTTACAGGCTGAAGCCGAGGTCGGCGACAAAGCCGAAGCTCCGGTTCCGACTCCGGAAACCGCCAGCCAAATTACCGCAACCGTAAAAGCCTTTTTCATTGACGTCCTCCCGAAACATACTTACGGAACAGGTTACTGTACCATAATCGGCGGGATCTGTTCATTTACTAGGATTTGGAGTGGGATTGCAAATCATCAGGTGTTACCCTATCGGTTTTACCCTTGTCAGCTCCGGGCGGCCAGTGTATAACGACAGTATGGTAAAACGCAGCAGCAGGACCGGGCGGTTCGGGATACTGACCGCGGGCGGGGATTGCCCGGGACTGAACACGGCGATTCGGGGAGTGTGCCGGGCGGCGGAGGACCGCTACGGGATGAGCATCGTGGGGATTTCCGACGGGTTCCGGGGGGTTATCGAGGAGAACGTTCGGGAACTGCGGCGGGAGGACTTTTCGGGGATACTGACTCTGGGCGGGACGATTCTGGGGACGAGCCGGGAGAAACCGTTCAAGTCGGAGATCGGGCACTCGGAGGAGATTGTCGGGGAGAAGGTCGAGGCGGTAAAGCGGACTTACGCCAAGCTGGGACTGGACTGCCTGGTCATCCTCGGCGGGAACGGGACCAACACTACCGGTTACCGTTTTGCACGGGAAGGGCTGAACATCATCGGCCTGCCGAAAACCATAGACAACGACATCGTGGGCACGGACCAGACTTTCGGCTTTCATTCGGCGCTGGCCATCTGCACCGAGGCCATCGACCGGCTGCATTCCACGGCGGAAAGCCACAATCGGGTGATGGTGATCGAGCTGATGGGGAACAAGGCCGGCTGGCTTGCCCTGTACGCCGGGGTCGCGGGCGGCGGCGACATCATCCTTATCCCGGAAATTCCCTACGACATCAAGGCCATAGGCCGGCACCTGCAGCAGCGGACGCAATCCGGCAAAACGTTTTCCATCGTGGTGGTTGCCGAAGGAGCCCTTTCCTTGCGGGAAGATGCTATGGACAAGCGCGAACGGAAAAAGTACCGGAGCGAGAACGGACCTTCAGTAGGGTATCGGGTCGCGCGGGAGATTCACGAGGAGACCGGCATGGAAACCAGGGCCACGGTTCTCGGCTATGTCCAACGGGGCGGGATTCCCAGCGCATCCGACCGGGTTCTGGCAACCAGCCTGGGAACCGCGGCCGCCGACTTGCTTGCCGCAGGCCGTTACGGGCGGATGGTCGCCTTGATCGACGGGAAGATCGACTCGGTGGACCTGAGCGTTCCGGAAGGCAAGGTCAGGTCGGTACCGCAGGATCATTACATGCTGGACACGGCGATCGCCGTGAGAACTTGTGTCGGCAGGGATGCTCATCCACCTGGGTGAATGAGCTAAGGAGATTTGCGCCCTACCGATAATGCGGGGCGTTGCGGGGTGGAACCCCGCTCGGGGGGTAACGGAAAAGCCGTAGGCTTTGGAGTGAAGGGGGGCTTGGCCCCCCGCATGAGGAATTAACCGGAGGTACGTTTGTCCAAGATATGCATTTCCCTGACGGCACGGACCCTGGCCCGCAACCTGGATATCCTCGAAAAGTATCGTAAGTACGTCGATGTCGCCGAATTGCGGGTCGACTGCCTTGATCCCAACGAACGGCTTATGATAAGAAGGTTTCCGGAGATCGCCGGCCTTCCTGTCATATTGAGCATACGACGGAAAGCGGACGGCGGGCATTTCGTTTCCGGCGAGGGTTCGAGGATCAACCTGATGGCCCGTGGGCTTGCATACGCCGACCTGGACCGTCGGAAGAACTTCGCCTACATAGATCTGGAGGAAGATTTCAACGTTCCCAGCATCGAGGAGGCGGCCCGCAGTTTTGGCACGAGGATAATCCGCTCATTTCACGGAATCTATGGGGACGAACCGGACCTTACCGAAAGATTGCGGCCGACATTCGACCACGGGGACGACATCGTCAAGATAAGCCTGACGGCAAAATCGTCCTGGGACGTGCTCGGCCTGCTTCGTCTGGGCAAAACCTACCAAAATCGGGAAAAGATAATCGCCGCAATGGGATCTTACGGCATTTGTAGCCGCATCCTTGCCCGACAGTTCGGTTCCGCCATGAGCATCACCTTTCCCATGAAGGAAGATACCGAGGTTTTCGGGCACCTGGACGCGAAGACCCTGGTCGAACTGTACGGTTTTCGCAACATAGGCCCGAAAACGAGAATATTCGGGTTGGCCGGGTTCGACATTGACCATCGCCACAGTTCCCGCTTCTTCAACTTCCTGTTCAAGCATGAGAACCTCGATGCCGTCTACGTTCCCTTTCCTACCGATTCGATGGCCGCCTGCCTTGCCATCGCCGGGGAACTTGGGGTCGAGGGGTTTTCCGTGTTGGCTCCCTACAAAGGCCTGGTCTTGGACTCGCTGGGTAGCCAGTCGGAGGATGTTACCCAAATCGGAGCCAGCAATGTCATTACCCGGAACGGGGGAAGCTGGCTGGCCGGGAATACCGAAGGAGCCGCCTTCTCCGAGTCGTTGCTTGCCTTTGTCCGCCGGCAACATCTGCGGGGCGTTCGGGTAACGCTGCTCGGGGCCGGTGCGGCGGCGAAGGCCATTGCGAGGGAACTTTTCCGTCTGCGGGCCAAGGTCCTCGTCCTTAACCGCACGGAACACAAGGCCCACGATCTTGCCCGTCAGTATCGCTTCGTCTCGGGCGGCCTGGACAGTCGGGGAATCGGGATGATGGACAGGTACCGGGACATCATCGTCCAGGCTACCGGAGTCGGCGAAGAGGGCGGCGGCTCACGGGATCCGATCTTGCACTACCGGTTCTCCGGGCAGGAAGTGCTGATGGATCTGCTATACCGGCCCGAGGTAACGCCCCTGATGAAACGAGCCATGGACGCAGGCTGTGCCGTGCTGGGCGGGCGGGATATGTTCATGCGGCAGGCAAGGTACGAGTATATGCAGTTCATGGGCGGGGATTTTCCCGACCACCTGATGTCAAAAATAAAGATAGGGGACGAATAGCCATGGATGAGGCGGGGATGAAAGCCGCGGCCGGTCGGGCGGCGGTGGACGCACTGGTAAAAAGCGGTATGAAGCTGGGCCTGGGAACCGGTTCCACGGCGATCCATGCCGTGCGGAGGATCGGCGAGCTGCTGACTTCCGGACGATTGACCGACATAGCCGCCTTCGCCACGAGCATGCAGACCGAAATCGAGTGCGAAAGGCTGGGCATTCCGGTGTACGGCCTTAACTCGAAAGTCCTTTCCGGCAGCCTCGATCTTGCCATCGACGGTGCCGACGAGGTGGATCCCGCCGGCAACCTAATCAAGGGCGGCGGTGCGGCCCTCCTGGTCGAAAAGATAGCCGCCTATGCGAGCCGGGCTTTCGCCGTTGTCATTGACGAGGGCAAGCTGGTCGCCCACATGGGAACCGCCTTCCCGGTTCCGGTCGAGGTGATCCCCGAGGCAAGGCTTACGGCAACCCTGGCAATCCAGGCCCTGGGAGGAAAGGCCGTCCTGCGGGAGGCCAAACGCAAGGTCGGCCCGGTAATCACCGAACATGGCAACCTCATTCTGGACATCCTTTTTGCCGTCCCGGTCGATCCCCGCCTCATGGAATCCGAACTCAACCGCATCCCCGGCATCGTCGAAAACGGCTTTTTCACCCTCAGGCCGCCGGCGGTCTTTGTCGGACATGCCGACGGAACCGTGGTCCAATCTCCGTAGGAAATCGGACCTTGGAGCTTTGCGGAACAAAGGTTACCGTTCAACCTCGGCTTCGAACTCTATCGTTTCCATTTTGGATGGGACGAGAGTCAGCGTGAGCAGCATGCCGGACGGGGTTTCAAACACAAAATCGGCTTCCTTCGGTCCGCTTGCCCATTCAACCTCATAGGTCAGGGTAACCAGCTTCCTCTTTGTGTCCCTTTCGACATTGACAAGATTGTACGTCAAGATGCGGTCATCGATCCTTTGGTACAGACCCTCCGCGGCAATCCTTCCAACATGTCCGCCTATCCCAAAAAAATTGAACTGCCGCGAAAAATGTTTGAGCAGCGCATCGGTATCGTTGCTGTTTACCGCATCAACCGCAATCGACACGATATTCTCGTACTTGGTCGTATCCAAGGTTGAGGTTCCCGGGGTGCTTTGACACGAGACGAAACCAAGGATAACCAGCATCGACAGCGCCAATGCCAATTTGTCAAGTTTTTTCACATTTACCTCCTGTCGGCAATATCTTTTGCCGAATGAAAAGCAATAATCAATAACTATACAACCCAAACATGCCGATGTCAACGATTATTCTTGTTTTTGAGAGTATTTTTCCCGTAGTCAGAGTTTCTTCACAAAACGCTTGAAATGACGGGGGTTTGGAAGTAACATTGAATGATGGGCGACATAAAACTTCTGGCCGTTGATTTGGATGACACGCTTCTTAGGTCGGATTTGACCATTTCGGGACGGACGAAGGCCGCCATCAGGAAGGCGGAGGAGGCCGGGGTAACGGTGGTGCCGGCTTCCGGGCGGGTGCCGGTTTCGATGGAGGCGTTCGTCAGGTCGCTGGGCCTGTACCGGCGGAGCGGCTACCTTATCTCCAATAACGGGGCGTTGATACAGGAAACGCTTTCCGGCAAGGTGGTTCACGAGATCAAGCTCGATGTCGCCGCCGCACTTGCCGCTTTCGACCTGGTGGATGCCGAGGACTTTCCCGTACAGATGTACGAGGGCGACACGATGTACGTTTCCCGCCACAACGAATTCTCCGAGTACGCCAAGCGGCTTACCGGGATGCAGCAGGTGGTGCCCGCCGACTTTCGTTCCATGGTTGCCGCCGGCTGCCACAAGCTGCTCGTTCCGGGCGATCCGGTTCTCCTTGCCCCGCTGGAAAATCTTCTGCGGGCATACCTCGGCGGGCAGCTTACCCTTTTCACCAGCAAGCCCTACTATCTGGAACTGCTTCCTGCGAATACGGACAAGGGTACGGCACTTGCGACGGTGGCCGGGCTGCTCGGCATCGGGCGGGAACAGATCATTGCAATCGGGGATTCCCCGAACGACGATGCGATGCTGCGTTGGGCCGGACTCGGCATCGCCATGTGCAACGGCAACGAACGGACAAAGGCGGTTGCCGATCTGGTTACCGACTGGAGCAATGACGAGGACGGTGTTGCCCGGATCATCGAGCAACATATCCTTAAAGGAAGGTAGAAAATGGCTCAGGACGGCGAAAACTCTCCCGACAAATCGGACATTCCCATTAATGCGGACGATTCCCCCTCGGTGGTGCTGGAACTCATCCATCGACTGAAGATTAAGGATGTTATGACGCAGGCGGTGATCACCGGAAGCCCGGATCAGAGCCTCCGGCACCTGCAGGTGGTCATGCGGGAGAACCAGATTACCGGGATTCCCATCGTGGAGGACAATCGGCTCGTGGGGATGGTTTCCATCAATGACGTGATCGGTGCCCTGGACGGCGGACTTATCGACTGCCCGGCCAGGGATCGGATGTCCCGCAACCTGGTGGTCCTACGGGACGACATGCCGATCTCGTTTGCCGTTTCCGATTTCAACAAGTACCGCTACGGTCGTTATCCGGTGCTGAACAAGAACCATGAACTCGTGGGGATTATCAGCGCGATCGACGTTGTGCGGTCGCTGCTGGTGGAGATGAACCGGGAGATTCTCAAACTGGAGAAGAGTCAGCGGAAGGACAGGCCGTCGCCGAACGTAGTCGCATTTTCCGAGATGGAATTCGCCGTGGCCCACTACGATTTCGAGGTAGCAGGCCATGCCTCCACCGAAATTAAGAAAGCCCTCAAGATCCGTAATCTCGATGCCGCCATGGTAAGGCGGGTTGCCATTGCCAGTTACGAGCTGGAGATAAACCTCGTGGCCCATTCCAACGGCGGCAGCCTAAGGTGCAGCATCCTTCCGGACAGGGTAAGTCTGACGGCCGAGGATTCCGGGCCGGGTATTGCCGATGTCAACCAGGCATTGCAGGAAGGCTGGTCCACGGCCAGCGATTATGTCCGCTCGCTGGGCTTCGGTGCCGGCATGGGCCTTGCCAACACCAAACGAGTCTCCGACGAATTCTCGATACGCTCGGTTTTGGGGGAAGGCACCACGGTAAAGTGCGTGGTACTGTTCAACTCGCCAAAGGCCGAATAACCGAAACCGCAAAGGGGGAATTATGACGATACGCGAACTTGCCGAAAAGCTCGATGCCGAGGTCTGCCACGACCGCTTCGAGGACGTCGAAATTTCCGCCGCCTACACCTCCGACCTGCTTTCCGACGTGATGGCCCATGCCAAGGACGGCGGTGCCCTCATCACCATCCAGGCACACAAAAACACCGTCGCGGTCGCCACCCTGATGGACCTTTCCGTCATCATCATCTGCAATTCCCGTCCCCTGCCAGACGACATGCTCGAAGCCGCCGGCAACGAAGGCATCGCCGTCCTCCGCACCAAGGAAAATCAGTTTGCCGTGTCGGGAAAAGTGTGGGGATTGTTGGGTAATAACGGCTGAAGGTCGGGTCCAACCTGCCGAGGGCAGATTGGACCTTTCTCAGGTAGCGCTTTTTGCCGCCGCAAGAATTGCGTCGTAGTTCGGTTCTTGGGTGATTTCCTCAAGGTACTCGGCATACACCACGGAGCCGGCCGAATTTACCACGAAAGCGGCGCGGGTCAGCAGGCCGAGTTCCTTGATGAAGGTTCCGGTCGCCTTCGCAAAACTGTGATCCTTGTAATCGGAAACCGAAACGACATTGGCGATTCCGGCTCCGGCGCACCAACGGGCCTGCGCAAACGGCAGGTCCATCGAAACCGCATACACGGTAACATTTTTGAGCTCCGAAGCCTTTTGATTAAACTTCCGAACTTCGGTATCGCACACCGGCGTATCCAAGGACGGAACCGCAAGGAAAATCCGCACGCCTTTCGTGTCGGCAAGCCAGAGCGGGGACAAGTCGTTTTTTGCCACCCCAAAAGCCTTCAGACTGTCCTTCACCTTTACCTGCTCGCCTTCAAGCGTTAGGGGATTCCCCTGAAACGTAATCTTCATCGTTGCACCTCTTATCCGGAAAATTTTGGGACCTGCCCAACAAGATGATTGTAGTGTTTTTTTGGCTAGGGCGTCAATTATAAGATAAAATCCGCCTCGGGAAAATCAATCCTGCCCGACCGCATCCGTCATAGGAGGAATGAAGGACCGTTGAAGTCCTCAAGCAGGTTTGCGACGGTGATGTTCTTGAGGTAGTCGCCGACCATGCGGTTGATGGGTTCGAATACCTTGTGGCTGATGCAGATATCGCCGCGTACGCAATCCACCTTGACGTTGTCGTCCACGCAGGGGATGAGGACCATTTCCTCGCCGGCGGCGTTGAGTATGTCATACACGGTGATCGATTCGTGCGGCTGGACAAAGCTGAAGCCGCCGTTGGGGCCGCGGGTCGAGCGGACGATGCCGGCTTTCTTCAGGTTGTAGAATATCTGTTCCAGAAAGCCCGTGGAAATGTCTTCCGCGGTCGAGAGTTTGCTGATCGGGACCAGCTTGTATTCTTTTTCCATCCGTGCGAGTGCGAGTGCCGCCCTCAGGGCGTAACGTGCTTTTACGGTTATCCTCAAGTAACGCTCCTTTGATGCTGTCGACCGTCAGGGTGGCGGACCTTGCCCGCTATCCGTTCCGTCGTTTCTCGGACTCTTTCCACTATAACCGAAATATCCACATTTGCAATGATCCCTTCCCTGACCAGATGCTTTCCCTCTATGAAGACGTCGCTTACGTCCCCGGCCGAAGCCCCGTACACGAGGGCCGAACAGATGTTCTCGTTTTCGCCGAGTACCAGGGGCTGAAGGTGGGGCTTGTTCCCGTCGATCAGGATGAAGTCGGCCCGAAAACCTTCCCGGATGCTGCCGGTCCGGTCCTGCAGGCCGAAGAGTTCCGCCCCCTTGATCGTGGCCATGTCCAGGAGTGCCTTTTTCGACAGGCTCCGAATCCCGCCGTTCACCGTGTGCAGCAGCGACATTTCTTTTATCTCCGCAAGGATGTCGTTGCTGTTGTTCCACATCGCACCGTCCGTTCCCAGCCCCACGGGAATCCCCCGGCGGAGCATCTCCTGAATCGGGGCGATACCGTCGGCGATCTTCATTTCGGACACCGGCGTGTTGGCCACCTTGACGCCGTCCTCGGCAAGCATCCCTATCTCGTCACCGTCGACAAAAACCACGTGGGATGCGATCAACCGGTCGTGGAGAAAGCCGTTTTTGGAAAGGAATTCCACCGGCCGCCGGTCGAACTTGTTCAGGACGATTTCCTTCCGCCACAGGTTTTCGGCCAGGTGCATGGTCTGCAGGGTATCGATGTCGGCAAGCCGGTCGAACATCCGCCGCAGGGATTCGGCTTCCCAGTCCTCTTCCGCAGGCAGCCCGATAACCGGCACAAGTCCGGCCCGGCGACAGCCCTCGGCAAATTCCTTTAGTGCCTTATCCGAAAGCAGCGAATCCCGGTCGGCGAAATCCGTGCGTATGTCCTCGACCAAGGCTCCCCGTATCCCGATCTCCGTCATCGCCTGAACCGAACGTTCCCCGAGTCCCCAGTACATGTTTTCGCAGATGAAGGTACAACCGCCAAGAAGGGCCTCGCAGTAGGTCAGTTGTCGGGCGTAGTACCGGTCCTCGTCGGTGATGAAGTCCCGAAACCAGTTGTGCGGACCGAAAGCGGCAATCTGTTCCGCCAGGGTAAGGTCGTCGCCGAAGCCCCGTGCCAGGGTCATATCCCCATGGCAATGGCAGTTGAACAGGCCCGGCATGAGGATTTTACCCTTACCGTCGATCCGTTCCCGGCAATCGCCCTCGGCAATTCCCGTCCGGCGCACTTCGGTAATCCGTCCGTCCCGAACGCAGACCGAACCGACAAAGGGCCGCCAGTCGAAATTGCCCGAAACGATAATCACATTATCGATGCCCAGGTCGTACACGGTACCTCCACGGATTAAACCCGCTTAATCCTTCTTGAACATCCCGAAGAGCTTGGAGAAAAAGCCTTTCTTCGCTTCGGTCTTGGTTCCATTGCCCGAACCGGAAGGCCGATTCCCCGTCTTGCCGTCTTGTCTGCGGGCCTGATCCTTTCCGGTCTCCGGCCTTCGCCCTGACCTCTTTCCCCTGCGGCCCGAACCGTTTCGCCCGGAATTGCCTTCGGCCGAAGCCCTGTCCCGCTGTCCGTTTCCCCCGCCGGAGCGTCTGCCCTTGCCGGAAACGGCCTTTTCCCCCTCGCCGCCCGGCTTTCCGTCGGCATACTTTTCCTTATACAGACTCATCCGCTGTTCGAAACTGAGTGCGGACAGATCCTGCGATTCCGAAAGCGGCGTTCCATCCCGCTTGTTCCGCACCGGGGGATTCGTTCCCGCACTGCCCGGAAGCGTTCCCTGTCCGTCTCGGGTCCCGTTCCTGTTGCCGGACCTTCGCCGGCCCGAATCCCGGCCGCCCTCATCCCTGCGTTCGCCGGTCGCCCTGCGATCCTCGCTCGGCCTGCGATCCTTGCTCGGCCTGCGGCCTTCGCCTTGTCTGCCGGCATTTCGGCCCTCGTCCCGCCGTCCTTCACCTCGTCGGCCCGACCTGGGTTCCCGTTCCCTGTCCCTTGAGCGTCCCGATCCCGGACGATCATCGTAGAAGTCGGTCTGGACGCGCCGGCCTTCGCTGGCATCCTCGCCATGGTATTCCCCGCCGGCAATCTCCGACGGGATTTTTTTCCCGATGTAACGTTCGATGGCAGGAAGCTCGTACACGTCCTGCTCGCTGGCCAGGGTGATCGCCCGGCCGGTTTTGCCGGCCCTTGCCGTTCTGCCGATCCGGTGGACGTAGTTCTCGGCCTCGTTGGGCAGGTCGTAGTTGACCACCATGGCCAACGCCTCGATGTCCAGCCCACGGGCCGCGACGTCGGTGGCCACGAGGAACCGTATCTTGCCGGCCTTGAGGTCCTCGATCACCTTCAGCCGTTTGACTTGGGGCAGGTCGCCGATGATGAATTCGCAGTCGAAGCCGTTCATCCGAAGCCGTTTTGCGATGATTTCGGTGTACCGCTTGGTATTGCAGAAAATGATGGCGCTTTCCGGCTGCTCCTTCTGGAGAATCCCCAGAAGTACCTTCATCTTTTCTTCTGACCTGACATGGTACAACACCTGGTCGATTTCCTCGACGGTAACGGTTTCCGGCTCGATCTCGATCTCGAAGGGAGTTTTGGTGTATTCCCAGGCGAGGTTCTTGACCCAGGAGTTCAGCGTCGCGCTGAAGAGCATCGTCTGCCTGCGGTCGGTGGCCGGCACGACCTTGAGCAGCTTGCGGAGGTCGGGGTAAAAGCCCATGTCGAACATGCGGTCGGCCTCGTCCAGGACGAGGAAGGCGATTTCCATGAGGTTCATCTTGCCGGAGCCGTTCAGGTCCAGAACCCGGCCCGGCGTTCCCACCATGATGGTAACGTTGTCCCGCAAAAGCCGTTCCTGCCCGGCATATCCGACCCCGCCGTAGAAGCTGCCCACCTTGAAGGGCAGGTACCGGGCCAGCATCTTGGCCTCTTCCTCGATCTGGACGGCCAGTTCCCTGGTCGGCGCCATGATCAACGCTTTCTTACCGGCAAGAAACTCCTCGGAAAGCAACCTTTGAAAGATCACGACCAGAAAAGCCGCGGTTTTCCCCGTCCCGGTCTGGGACTGTACGTACAGATCCTGCCCGCCGAAGGCATGCGTCAGCACCTGTTCCTGAACGGGCATACAGTTGACGTAGCCCATTTCGGCGATCCCCCGTTGAAGGTCGGGGTGAAGTGTAAATTCCTTGAATTCCATAATTACCTACCTGATTATAATATATTTGCGAGAGAGTGAATAGGTCCAATCCGACTTTGTCAGGGCAACAGCGTTTAGCTTTTTGTGTTGCCAAACTTGAAAGCGCTCCATGGATAATGCGCGAATATTTGGGAAAACGGCTCCCAATTTCGGATAAAACAACGAAAGACACCCCAAAAGATGTCTTTTCCCTCCGTGTAACTCCGTGTTCTCCGTGGTTTAATTCTTCCCTCCGTGGTTTTG